>JANQHP010000048.1 GCA_028282625.1 Rickettsiales bacterium
ACAGTGCCTTCCAGGGGATATGCTCTTGCTCTATGGAGAAATCGGTAGTGGCAAAACCACGTTTGCCCAAGGGTTTATCCAGCATTTCTTTGAAGCGCCCGAGGCCGTGACCAGCCCCACCTTTACCCTGATGCAAAGCTACGAACCCAAAGATAGCGCACCCATCTGGCACTTGGATCTTTACCGCCTGGAAGCAGAAGAGGAAATAGAGGAGCTGGGTCTGCAGGAACTCTCGCTACAAAGCATCATGCTGATCGAATGGCCCGCACTGGCTGAGTCCTTCTTTGTGCCAGACCGCCTGGAAATACACCTGCAGCAGGAAGAAGGCGCCCACACCATGCAGCTTACGCCACATGGACGCTTCCTCAAGCAGCAGCAAAAACTCCAAGAAAGCATCGCAGATGTCTGAAATACACCCCAAGGCCAAGGCCTTATTAGCGGCGCATGGCTGGGAGCAAACCACCATCACACCGCTTCCATCCGATGCCTCCGCGCGCTGCTATTTGCGTGCCACGCAAGGCAAAAACACTATCATATGCATGGATTGCTCCTATGACCCTTCCGCGCTGCTACCCTACATCACCATGACCGAGCATCTGCAAGCCCTCAACCTGCATGTGCCTGATATTCTAGCTCAAGATCTTACCCATGGCTTCCTCCTGCTCGAAGATATGGGCAACCGCCGCTTCACCGAATATATGCGTGCCCACCCGCAAGAGGAGCTACCTCTACTCAAAGCTGCACTGGATATATTGATCGACCTACACCATCAGCCTGCCCAGAAGCTACGCAGTCTTGCACCCGCCTATACGCAGCACATGCTACAAGAGGAAACCGAAGAGATCATCACCTGGTACTATCCGCTCATCTATGGCAACGCCATGCCGGAAGAAGCCGCCACCGAGTACCATCACATCTGGATCAACCTCCTTGCAACGGTGGACTACAAGCACCAAACCCTGATCCTACGCGACTACCACACCGATAACCTCATGTGGCTTCCGCATGAAGCAGGCCGCAGACGAGTGGGTGTGCTGGATTTTCAAGATGCCGTCTATGGCCACGCCGCCTATGACCTGCTCTCCTTGCTGGAATCGCCACGTTATGTCTTAAGCCACAAAAACATCAACCTGCTGCTTGCTTACTACCTTGAAAACGCCAAGCCACGCGACCCTTCTCTTTTTGAGCGCAGCTACGCCATCCTGGCCGCCCAGCGCAACTGCAAGATCCTCGGACGCTTTGCAAGGCTCTGGCTGCGCGATCAAAAACCCGGCTACCTGCCCATGCTGCCTGATGTCTGGCATTTCCTCATGCACGACATGCGTCACGCCGCACTCCACCCTTTAAAAAATTGGATGGACCGCCACTTCCCAGCCTCCGCAAGAACCCAAATCCCAGAAGCAAAGAACCTCACCGCATGAACACACCCCACACCGCCATGATCCTTGCGGCCGGGCTTGGCACCCGCATGCTCCCACTCACCGAGCACACGCCCAAGCCGCTCGTAACCGTCTGCGGCAAAACCTTACTGGATTACCGCGTGGAAGCGCTCTGCACGTTTGGCATCCAGCACATCGTGATCAATTGCTTCCATCTGGCCGACCAAATTGCCGAGCACATCACCCATTACCGCCATGTGAAAATCACCCTGATACGGGAGGAAGAACGGCTGGAAACCGGTGGCGGCGTGGTCAACGCGCTGCCCCATCTAGGCCACGATCCGTTCTTTGTGCTCAATAGCGATATGATCTGGCTCGACCCGCCCAAAGCGCCCACTGCGCTTGCGCGCATGGCCAAAGCATGGCAGGAAGAGACCATGGATGCGCTACTCCTGCTTCAGGAAGTCCAACATGCAAGAGGCTATCACGGCAAAGGAGATTTCTACCGGCAAGAAAGCGGCCAGCTTATCCCTTGTATGCATGTCCCACAAACAACCACGCTATCCAACACCACGCCATTTATCTATGCCGGCATGCAACTCCTCCACCCGCGCGCACTCCCAGGCTACAAGGCCGAGCCTTTTTCGCTCAACCAGGTGTTTGCTTCGCTTTATCAGCAGCAGCGGCTTTATGGCCTGCCACATCTTGGCAACTGGCTGCATGTGGATAGCATTGCCTCACGCAAAGAAGCCGAAGCTTTTTTACAGCAGCACACTTAAAACAGACGACCGTGCACCCAATATCCCCAAATCATGCGGCTTTATGCTTGCGTTCTTACCCCATATTGGCTAGATGTTCGTGGCACTAGGATGCCAACTGTCACCATGGATGCCGCACTGTTTCACCGCATAGACCCCACGCTGGATTTAGAAGCAGAAATCCGCCGTTTAAAAGGCGAGATGAATGCGGTGATTCTAGCGCATTATTATCAGGACCCGGAATTGCAGGACATTGCCGATTTCACCGGCGACTCGCTGGATTTATCACGCAAGGCCGCGGCGACGGATGCCGACGTGATTGTGTTTTGCGGTGTGACTTTTATGGCAGAAGTGGCCAGCACCCTAAGCCCGGATAAGCTGGTGTTAGTGCCCGATCTTGCAGCCGGCTGCTCGCTGGAACAAGCCTGCCCACCGGCGGCCTATAAAGCCTTTCGCGAGAAACATCCGGACCATTTAGCGCTGACCTACATCAATTGCTCGGCCGAGGTGAAGGCGCTTTCCGATATTATCGTTACCTCGTCGAATGCCGAGCATATTGTGAACCAGATTCCAAAAGATCAGCCGATTCTGTTTGCACCGGATAAATATCTGGGTGGCTATATCGCCCGCAAAACCGGGCGGGAGATGCTGCTATGGGAAGGCACCTGCGTGGTGCATGAGCAGTTTTCGGAAAAAGCGGTGGTGCAGCTGAAAACGCGCCACCCGGGCGCCCATATCATCGCCCATCCGGAATGTCCGGAGCCGCTGCTCCGCTACTCCGATCACATCGGCTCCACCTCCAGCCTGATTGGCTATGTAGAGGCCCATACCGGCGGGGAGTTTATTGTGTTGACCGAACCGCATATTATTCACCAGATGCAAAAACGCTCGCCCACAAGCATATTTTACGACGTACCGGGCACCATGGAAGGCTGCACCTCGTGCAATGCCTGCCCGTTTATGGCGATGAACTCGCTGGAAAAGCTCTATCTGTGCATGGCGAATAAAGCACCGGAAATCAAAGTGCCGGAGGATTTACGTCAGCGTGCCCTTGCCCCGTTGCAAAAAATGTTGGCGATGAGTGCGTCACAGTAAGAAAGGCCCTCCACACGGAAGGGCCTCAATCCGGAAGTCAATCCGGCAAAGTGATGCGGGATGATGGGAGGCTATTCAACCAGCCACCTCACCGCAAACCCCATGGTTTTGGG
>JANQHP010000070.1 GCA_028282625.1 Rickettsiales bacterium
ACCCTCCCCCCTGAAAGGGGGAGGGGATTTAAGGCGGTGCGTGGGTGCTTCCTTTGGAGCGCGGCTTGCCGTGCGAGTAGCGACCAAGGGGAGCTTAAGCCTTCGCGGCGCTTGAGCGATAATTATAAAGCACTGGATTCCGCGATCGAGTCGCGGGATGACGGAGGAAGGTAGATACGTGTGTACTTCCTTCGGAGCACAGAACACGGCACACGGAACCCGTACAACCCACTTTACTCCAAACTCTAATCACTAACAACCACTTAATAATTCTTGACAGAGAGAGAGCAATCCGTTAGGATCAAGGGGCATTTTGGTGGATTCCAGTATGTTTTCTGGGATCTGCGCTTGCGTGGCTCCTTTAAACGTAGCTGGAGTCCACGAACAACCCTACCAGTAGGTGGGGACTAATTTGGAGGTGAGTGATGAAACTGCCGAAAGACCCCAATAAAAGAAAGAGAGTATTAGATTTGGTATGCCCAGGAAACCAACCCCTGATGGAAATACTCTTCCGGCTTGCTTTACCACAAGAGGGTGACGAGGTGGATACGACCATGCTTAATCAACAGTTGGTGGTCCCGCTTTTGAATACGATTCTCTCTCGTATGTTGAAAGGGGCGATGGACGAACTGGCTGCCGAACTGTCTGATGAGTCGCTGAAACAAATTATGGGCGTGTTCCGTACGGAGCAGCAGGCACGGAGCAGAAACCGTATGCTAGGTGCAGTTCTGGAGACAAAGGGCCACCCGATTTCACCTCCTGAAGGGTAAAACCTTCATCACCAAGGAGAAAAAGCGTCACGACAATCGTTGTGACGCTTTTTCTCGTTTTTGAAAGGAAGGGTGGACCGCTATTATTACGGCATCATGAGCGATAGCCAGGCGTTGGGCACGGCCGGCCATGTGACGCACACAAAGAGTGCACCCGCCAGTGCCGGGCCAAAGGGAAAGCGCGCGCCGCCGCCCATCTTCCGCCAGAATAGCACGAAGACCAGGCCGCTGAGCCCGGCCGCCAGCAGGAAAAAGCTGATGGCCTCCAGCCACAAAAAGGGCGCGGTGGCGGCTAAAAATTTGACATCACCAAGGCCCAGCCCTTCCTGCTTTTTCCACCAGAACATGATCTGACGCAGCAAAAGTGCGGCAAGAAGCGCGATCAGCGGCTTGGCCAGCATCCATCCGAGTGTGGGAAGGAGCGGCTCAGTGCGCATGCAAAAGGCCCAGATGAGCGCCAAGATGAACAAGCTCAGATTCAGCCCATCGGGAATGATCATATGGGTGAGGTCAATCCAGATCATGATCAGAAGCAAGAAGGCCAGGAGGCAGAGTAACAGCGTGGTGAGGCTCCAGCCATGGGTGGCATAGACCAGAAGGAAGATTCCGGCCATAGTGAGTTCCATCAAGGGATAGCGCCAGCCGATCGGCGTGTGGCAATGGCGGCATTTGCCCCGTGCCAGCAGCCAGGAAAGTACGGGTATCAGGTCACGTGCACCAAGCGTGGTGTGGCAGACCGGGCAGGCAGAGCGACCGCGGAGGAAGCTTTTTCCTTCAGGCACGCGCGAGGCGATGGCACTGGCAAAACTACCAAAAATCAAGCCCAGAAGCGTGATGATTGGTATGAGAAGTTCAGGAGGAAGGGCGCCAGACACAATGCAAGTCTATTTTTTAGGGAACCAAAGACACACACCCGGCTGATTCAACGCACAATCACGCTTTTCCCGCTGCTCCCAAAGCCATGTGGAAGTCGCCTTGGGTAGCAGCAGGCTATAGCGCCCGGGCTGCTGCATCAGGCCGGCCAGATGCTCGGCGCGTGGGCCGGCGCCAAAAAACACATCGCCACGCACCGGGCCAAGAATTGCGCCGCCCGTATCCTGCGCGATCATGAGGCGCTGGTAAGGCTTGGTGGGCCAATGTTCCTTGCTACCATGGTCCAGCGACGCATCCACGGGGATATCAGGCAAGGTGGTGCTGAGCCAGAGCGGGAGGCCATAAGGCAGGTAGGCATCGTCAATGGCGAGCGAGGCCTCAGGCGTCAGCGGCACCCCTTTGGCGCCAATGGGGCCCTGACCCTTTGCGATATCCAGCACGCGGAAGAAAATATAGGAGGCATTGCGGTGCATGACGGCATGTTGCTTTGAAGGGTGACGGTGCAGCCAATCGCGGATGGTGTGGGCACTGACTTCGTTGCGGGGGATAGCGCCCGACTTCCATAAGAGGGTGCCAATGGCGGTATAGGCATGGCCGTTCTGTCCGGCATAGCCGATGCGCATCACGCGGTCATCGGGCAGGCGGATACGCCCGGAGCCTTGGATATGCAGGAAAAACAACGCGACCGGGTCTTCCACCCAGGCCAGGATTTTGGCTTTGCCTTCAAGCGCGCCTTCATCAATCGCTTTGCGGCTGTAATACGGTTTGCCGGAAGGGGGTTTGTTGCTTGTCCAGCCATCCGGACGGGCATGGATGGGGTGCTGGTAAGGCCCCTCGCGCACCAGGCTGCCGCGCAGCTCCGGCTCAAAATAGCCGGTGAAGAGGCCCTGGGTCCGTGGATGGGTTGTGGCCCGCCAGATGTCGAAATGTTTGACCCAAAATGGCTTGGTATCGCAGGTGCCAGTCGTACAATGTTGCGCGGCAAAGGAGCGTGCCTTTTCGCACACTTCCTGCCAGTGTTTGACCGGTCCGGCGGGCCATTTCAGATGCGCATTGGGCGGGCGTTTGTGCCATACTTTGCAGGAATGTAGAAACGCTTGCAAAGGCTTTTGATCGATGGTGGCAGGCGCCCAACCTTGCAACACGGGGAAGTCGCCGCGCTGCAACATCAATTGCTTGGGAGAAGGTTGGCATGCTGCGATGACCAGCAGTAAAAGAAGCGGCACAGCGGGCAGCAGGCGACGCATCAGGTGGCAACAATGGTCCATGCGGGGTTGGAGGAACGCACGTTCCGACGGAAGACCCAGTGCTGCTGGATGTCGATGGGTTGCGGCAGGGCGGCTTCGCTTGCCTCTTCTTTGGCGCTTAGCGTGCTCATCATCTGGCGTGAGGTGAAGTCGATGCCGATGATGGCATCGCTGCCTTCCAGCCTGGCTTCGGTGATATCCTGCGTTTCTAAGGCAATCAGGGTGGCGATCTGGTATTCTGGCGCATTTTGCCTGGCATCAATGGCCTCACAGAAACCTTCATAGACATCCTTAGCAAGCAGGGGCTTTAGGGTTTCCTTCTCGCCTTTGGCAAAGGCCTCAACCACCAGCTCAAAGGCGGCCCCAGCTCCTTGCATGAAATGGGAAAGCTGGAATTGCCCATCGCGCGCGGCGATGGCCTGAAGCCCCTTACGCACAGCGGCATCTTCAATATGTTTCAAATCATCTTCCGGCGTGGAAGCAGCATGCGTTTCGGAGGCGGGCGCAGGCTCTTGCACGCCAGGAGGCACAGGCATCTTGATCACCTGCCCGGTGAGGCCCGTGTGGGAAGAGCTGCCGCTTTGCCCATCCATGTTGTCATGACGGCCAAGGGTATGGTAGAGGCGAAACAGGATAATACCGGCCACCACGGCAAAAAAGACAATGTCTGCGTATCCACCCATAATGTTGCTTCTTTTCCTTGTGTTCTAAACGCCATGTGTGTGTTTTAGCAAAAACGGGCCTGTGACTCACGAAACTTTGTGTGTGAAGCAACGCGCCGGAGCAGGCTTGCTTTTGGTGATACTTTGTGTTTATACAAAGGCACAAGCTAAAAACCAAGCATAAAACTCGTTTATTTGTGGATATGACGCTCTCTGATACTTCTGGCTCTGATACTTCTGGCGCGGCCATTGTGGTACGCGATTTATACAAGCGCTATCGCGCCGGTGCTAAGGGTAGAGGCCAGGCTGCCATCCCTAAGGAGCATGTGGCGCTCAAGTCGGTGGATCTGGATATTCCACGGGGAAAGATTTTTGGGCTTTTAGGACCCAACGGGGCGGGTAAATCGACTTTTATCAATATCTTGGCCGGGCTGGTGGTCAAAACAGGTGGCCAGGTGATCGTGGAAGGGGTGGACCAGGATCACGACCCTCGCGCCACACGTAAAATGCTGGGCATTGTGCCGCAGGAGGTGATTTTGGACCCGTTTTTTAACGTACGGGAAACCCTGGAATATTACGCCGGCTATTATGGCATTGCGAAGAAAGATCGATGGACGGATGAACTGTTGGAGGCGCTCAGCTTAAGCGACAAGGCGCATGTGAACTCGCGGCGGCTTTCGGGCGGCATGAAACGACGGGTGCTGATTGCCAAGGCGTTGGTGCACAAACCGCCGATTCTGATTTTGGACGAGCCGACCGCCGGCGTGGATGTGGAACTGCGCGAGCAGCTATGGACCTATGTGCGCAAGCTGAACGAGGAAGGTACCACCATTGTGCTCACCACGCATTATCTGGAGGAAGCTGAGGCGCTGTGCGATGACATTGCCATTATCAACCACGGCGATATCGTTGCGCAAGACAGCACCAAAGCGCTGATGCAGCGTCTGGAGGGCAAGCATGTGGTGCTGCAATTTGTGGAGCCGCTGGAGCGGATTCCCGAAGCGCTTGCGGCTTACGCGCCCAAGCAAACGGATGCGCATACGTTGGAGATCAGCTACAACCGCGCGCAGCATTCCATGCAGGAGGTGTTGGAGGATGTGCGTGTCACGGGCCTGGCGCTGGCGGACCTTTCCACCTGCGAGCCGGATTTAGAGGATGTGTTCCGGCATTTATTGACCGCCTCTTCCGCGCAAGCCCAAGCGGCGTAACGCGCGCTTTAGACAAGGTTAGCGCATGCAATGGGTCCGTGCCGCTTCGGTTGTCTTGATCAACGAGAAGGGCGAGGTGCTGCTTGCCACGCGTCCACCAGGCAAGATCATGCCTGGCTACGCCGAGTTTCCAGGCGGCAAGCTGGAAGCAGGAGAAACGCCGGAACAGGCGGCGATACGCGAGGTTAAGGAAGAGCTTGGCGTGGTGCCGCGCGCGCTTTTGCCGCTCACGTTTTTGGAGGAAACGCGCGAGGCCAATCCGGCAGAAGGGGTGCATGAGGCAATGCCTGAGGCATTGCATGTGTTGGTCTATCTTTATGCCTGCACGCAGTGGGAGGGCGAGCCGCGTGCGCTGGAAGGGCAGGAAATTCAGTGGGTGGCGCTGGACCGGCTGGATGCGCACAAGCTACTGCCGGCCAACCGCGCTGCACTTCCGCGCATTCAGGTTCTGTGTCGAGCCATGGTTTGGGAGTAAGAGTTGAGTTGCAAGCTTCGGGTTTTAAGTGTCTGTTATTCAGTGCTTTATTAAATAACCCTCTCCCCGCCGAGGGAGAGGGTGGACACGTAGTGTCCGGGTGAGGGGGTGTTCTTAAGAACGTCATCCCGTGGCCCCTTGTCGAGCCATGGTTTAGGCACAAAAAAACCGTGCCCCGGGGCCGCCGCAGCGCCAAGTAGATGTGAAGTCTACTCGAGCGCTACGTGCGGTCC
>JANQHP010000189.1 GCA_028282625.1 Rickettsiales bacterium
GCTGCCAGAGGGCGTGAGGCCCGATGAGGCAGCACTTGCCACCGTGCAGGAAGCCGCAAAGCAGGCCGACCTGCTGCTGGCCGTTGGCAGCGGCACGATCAATGATCTGTGCAAATATGCAGCCTATCAGCAGAATATCCCTTACATCATTGTCGCGACCGCGCCTTCGATGAACGGCTATCTTTCAGCCATCGCCTCGCTGGAAAACGCTGGGCAGAAGGCCTCGCATCCCGCGCAAATGCCGTGTGCGGTGCTCATGGATCTGCAGGTGCTGCGCGGTGCACCGATGCGGCTGATTCAGGCCGGGTTTGGGGATATGCTGTGCCGCAGTACCTGCCAGGTGGATTGGCTGCTCGCGCATCATCTGTGCGGCGTGGTTTATGATGAAGCGCCGTTTGCGCTGCTTGCTCCTTATGAGCCAGCATTGCTTGATTTTGCGGGTGGCTTGCAACAAAGGGACCTGAAAGCGGTGGCGCATCTTTCGGCCTGTTTGCTGCTTTCGGGCCTTGGCATGAGCCTGATGGGCACCAGTCAGCCCGCAAGCCAGGGTGAGCATATGCTGGCCCATTATGTGGAAACCCATCATGCCAAACATCTGCCGCCCAGCTTTCACGGTGAGCAGATCGCCGTCACCACCTTGCTGATGGCAAGGAAACAGCAGCAGATCCTTGGTTCGCCCAAGCCGCCACAGCTTGCTTTGCCAGAAGAGGCAGCGCTCAACGAGCGTTTTTCGCCGGCGATTGCCAACGCATACCACGCCATCCGCCACGAGAAAGAGGAGAGATTCAAGCCGCCCACGAAGGAGCAGTGGCAACGCATCCGCCACGCCATCACGCCTTATGCCCTGCCGCTTGCGACACTCCAGGCTGCGCTGGAACAGGCTGGTGCACCGACGACGCTTCAAGCGCTTGGCTGGCCTGAGGAGATGCTTACTGATGCGATGCACACTGCTGGATGCAGCCGCGATCGGTTTACGGCACTGGATCTGACGTCGTAGCAACCAGTTGCACCGTATGGTGATGCCGCTTGAAGTAACGACGCAGGACGCAACAGCAGGCGGCCGTGGCTGGAATCAGCGCCCAGGCAAGGTCACGCAGTGGCATCTCCGCCCATAACCACGCCGCACCAAAGAGGCAAAACGCCATGCTGCCAAGATCCCACGCATATTCGGCGTAAAACCAATACCACATCGGCTCGGCACTTTTCTGGCTGTCATTGTATATACAGCAGGAAAAAAGCGTTCCGGCATAAAGGCTGATCAGGCCCAGCAGAATTTCAATGATAAGGAGCGTGCCCATATGCAGTGGCACCATGGCCATGAGGATGGCCAGCGCAATATTCAGCAGCAAAAACATATGCGTGGCGCGAAGCGGTGGCGTGCGGTCCGCCCCAGCCCCAAGCAGCAATTGCCACACCACCTGTGCGATGACCCCAAGTGCCAGCCACGCGCCCACTTCCAGCATGGAATCGGTCGCAAACAGCAGCACCAGCGCCCACACCAGTTGCACGATGCGCCCGGCAGCAGCCGTCAACACATGGAGCAGCGAGCCATAACTCTTCCAGTGCCCTTGCCCTGCCTTGGACCAGCGCATGGAAACCGCCGGCACCTGGCACCCCAGCAGCGGCCAAAGCCCCGCGATCAGCAGGGGCAGCACAAGCCAAAGATAGGCCTTCTCTCCCCACATCACCGCCATCCAGCCTGAAAGCAGCGGCACCACGGCACTGACCAACATCTGCATGCTGTTGCGGATCGCAATCTGCTTGCCCCGATGTTCGGCGTCACCTGCCAGCGAATGAAAGGCATGTACCGAGGTCCAATAGAGCGCCTGGCCGGAAGCAAACAGCACCAGATGCAGCAGCAGCCAGATATCCAACCCTTCCACCAATAAGAGCAGCAGCACCCCAAGCGCGGTCAGGGTGTAGCCCGCGACAAGCGCGCCATTTAAGCCAAAGCGGTGAATCAAAAAAGGCATGAGCGGACGGGCGAGCATGCGCACCAGGTTAAAGCCGGCGGCCACCAGAAAAATTTCTGCTAAGCGGAGCCCCTGCTGGTAGAGATAAATCGGTGCCAGCATATCGGAAAGCATCCACAGCCCGGCATTAAACCCGCTATGGATGTTTAAGCGATTGATCGTGGCGTTGGAAAAAAATCCCATGCGTTAGCACCCTGTGACTACAATACAGAGCTTAACCTACCGCAAAAGAATGAAGAAAAGGATAATGAGGGTGTGTTTATGCTTTATTCGAGTAAGGGCGAAGACTCCTGCTTATAAAAGAAAAGCGCTGGATCCCGCGATCGGTGTCGCGGGATGACGGATGATGGATGATGGCGTGCATGGGCACCTCCCGGAGCAGGTGTAACCTGCGACTAGGAGCAACGCGACGCCGCACTCGTGTGCGGGCGGGGGATTTAAAGGGGGTTAAGACCCCCTTTCTTATATAAAAGAACACCCCCTCATCCGCCTACGCTAAAGCTAGCGACCAAGCGAGAGTGCCTCCATCACGGCACATGAGCGAAAGTAGAAAGAAAAGAGAAAAAACATAGTAGAAAAGCACGATAAGTGAAGACAGACAGGTACGCTGTTCTGTTGAAAGACGCAGAGTGCATTTGACGCCTTAAAGGCAAAAAATACATTAACCACGTCCATCCTTAGAAAGGAGGTAATCCAGCCACAGGTTCCCCTACGGCTACCTTGTTACGACTTAACCCCAGTCGCTGATCCTACCGTGTTGATCTGTCTCCCTTGCGGGTTAACTCAACCAATTCGGGTAGAACCAACTCCCATGGCTTGACGGGCAGTGTGTACAAGACCCGGGAACGTATTCACCGCGTCATGCTGATACGCGATTACTAGCGATTCCGACTTCATGGAGTCGAGTTGCAGACTCCAATCCGAACTGAGACGGCTTTTTGAGATTGGCACACCCTCGCGGGATAGCAGCCCATTGTCACCGCCATTGTAGCACGTGTGTAGCCCACCCTGTAAGGGCCATGATGACTTGACGTCATCCCCACCTTCCTCTCGCTTATCACGAGCAGTTTCCTTAGAGTGCCCGGCATAACCCGATGGTAACTAAGGATGAGGGTTGCGCTCGTTGCGGGACTTAACCCAACATCTCACGACACGAGCTGACGACAGCCATGCAACACCTGTCATAG
>JANQHP010000005.1 GCA_028282625.1 Rickettsiales bacterium
AACGACTTCTTCACCACCGGCACGGAGTTACAAAACAGCGCCTACAATTTTGCCATTCGCCCGTCCTATCTGGCCGACCCGGGCCGGCTTTCCACCGGCGATCTGGTCGCCTCGTTGCCACCGGCCAATCCGAATGATAATCCGAGCTATACCTACGAAACCGGGCAAGGTAACGGCAGCATTGCCTCCCAGCTTGCCTCGCTGCGCTTTGAGCGCCAGAATTTTGCGGCGGCGGGCACACTGCCGGGCCTTAACACCACCTTTGATGGCTACGCCGCAGAAATCATCAGCTTTTCTGCGCTCAAAGCCAATAGCGCCGAGCAGGATCTAAGCCAGCAGGAACTGCTTTACAATGTGTTTAACGACCGGTTAGAGGCCGCGCGTGGGGTCAATATTGATGAAGAACTCGCCAACACGGTGCTGTTTCAGAACAATTACAACGCTTCGGCCCGCATGATCTCGGTGATTTCCGAGCTGTTTGAGCGGCTGATCGATTCGTTTTAAAGGGATAAGCAAAGAAGGATAAGACCATGATTGATCGCGTCAGCACCGCCTCATTTTACCGCACCACGATTGACACCTTTAACACGCTGCAAAGTGAGAACGCGCGGCTTTCGCGCCAAATCACGAGCGGTCGCCAGGCCGATACCTTCACCGAGTTGGGCTCCAACATCCAGCAGGTGATCAGCCTGGAATCAAGCCTGAAGACCACCGAGCGTTTTATCTCGGGCAACCAGGGCGCAGTCTCCCGGCTGGAGATCATGGATATTGCTTTGAGCGATATCCAGCAGATTGCGACCGAGTTCCAAAGCCAGCTGCTGCTCGAGCGTTCCTCTTCAGCGCCGATCCAGAATCTGGAAGAATTTGCGCGCAACGCGCTGGATCAGGTGGCCGATCGGCTGAACACCCGCTTTGCCGGGCGGAGCCTTTTTGCTGGCGGCAAGACCGACCAAGATGCCGTCAGCCGCACGCAAATTCAAAATAGCAACATGTTCGGCGAGGTGGCCACGTCTAGCTACTATACCGGCGACAACCTCAAATTCTCGATCCAAGCCAACCAGCAGCTCAATTTGGAATATGGCATTACCGCCAACGAAGAGCCCTTCCGTGATTTAATCGGCGCGCTGCATCTGGCGATCAGCGGGGAGCAGGGCAGCAGCGACACGATACTCGAGCAATCGGGCACCCTGCTTGAAGACGCGCTTTCCGGGCTTGGCGCCACCCGCAGCCGGGTCAACAGCGACCGGATTATTTTGGAGACGGTCAACGGCCAGCAGGAACGCATCAAGCTGCAATTGCAGGATATTGTGAATGAAACCGTGGCCGCCGATCTGGCCGAGGCCAGCATTGAACAAGCGCTCAATGAAGCGCAGCTCACCGCGACCTTCCAAACCTTTGGAAGGATTTCGCAACTCACCCTGGTGGATTTCCTGCGCTAGCCCGCACGATGCACCGCTTCACATTGACCAAGGAGTCCAGAACATGTATGGTACCGTAGAACATAAACCCACCCCCTTCGCCCACGCGATGTCATCGTTCGCAGCAAAAGGGGAGCAAGAATCCCTTCAGAGCCCCAAGATCTACCCTATGGCTAATTCCGCAGATGCTTCCCCTGTCAGTGCCGCCACCACACCGATTGTGGTCGAAAGCCGCTTTGGCCAGCTTGAAGTCCATCCGGAACAGGCGCTGCACTTCCCTTATGGCCTGCTTGGCTTGCCGGAAAACCTCCATTTTTCCTTAAACGAAGTGCCCGAGGGCAAGCTCCCGCAATTTAAGCTCCTGCAATGTTTGAACGACCACGCGCTTTCCTTTGTGGTCCTGCCGATTGGGGTCGATAACCCGATCCTGGCGCGAAAGGATATTGAAGAGACCTGCACCACGCTCAATATCGACCTGGAACATGTCGGGGTGGTGTTGATTGCTTCGGTCCGCCGGGTGCCGGGTGCCACGCAGGTGACCGTCAATGCACGCGCGCCAATCTTCCTGGATACCGAGGACAAAGCCGGCATCCAATATGTGTTCCCGCACGGCCGCTACGACATCTCCCAGGCGATCAGCTAACCCAAAAGCCTTAACGCAAGGGCAACTCTGGATGTCCATTCTCCAGACTACGCGAGGCAAGTATTTCTGGTTCTATGATCATTTGATTGGCCGTGGCCACCAGGCGTAACAGCGCATTGGGGTTGCTAAGTATATGATGTTGATGCAGCGCTTCTGCCAGTAAGGGAATCTTGCTATGAGGCTGATAATCCTTACCATAGATCCCTACCGTGATCAAAGGCAGGTCTTTGCCTTCCTGTGCACCAAGCATCTCTAGCACATGGGAGGAATAATTCGCGTCTAGGCCTGCAGAGGCACTTGCGTTGATTTCCCATGTTTTGAGTTGTGTCAATATTTTTTTCAGGTCTTCCAGGTCTGCCGGCATGGTAATAAGGTTCACAACAACTTTTCGCTCCGTGGCAGTTGAATCCATGGTCGATACATGGACCATCAAACCAGCAAGCGGCACCTCTTGGGCCGGTTCTTTGGGTTGAAGATGTGTAAGAAAGCGGTAAAGCTTCCTTGTTGGATGATTAGAGGCCGCTGCAAAACCTATGCCCTCCTGTTTTTCAAACGAAACGATAGCGCGTACCGCAATATGTGAATTGGAGTGTGACCGCTCAATCCATAGACCCTCTTCTCTTCCACCATAACGATGAGTTTGGTGTACCTCCAAGCCAATAGGCATTGTATGGTCTAGAAAGTCCATGGCCTCGGGCGCCTGCTCAAGTCCTGTTATCATGGTTTGGGCAAGCACCTCTTTGTCAAAAGGAAGTGAAGAGGGGCTGCGGCTCATCGGATCACTGCTAGTTCACAAATTTGTCGTCTTTGAGCTTTTTGTCATCTAAAAACTCATTGCGCAGTGCATAGATCACCAGCACCAGACCGCCAATCACCACTTCGCTGATAAGCAGCTTGAAGTAGGTTTCTTCACTCAGCCAGCCAAACCAGATCTGGTCCAGGGTTAGCAATGCGGCAAGTATCGCCAAAACACAAAGAAAAAGATAGATCGGTTTCATGCATCTCGCTCCAAAATAACCACATAGGCTTCGCGCTTGAAAAACAGCAACAGGCGCTGGATATCTTTTTCCATGGTCACCACGCGCCAGCCTTCGACCGCCACCTCATTTAAGAAATCGCTAAACCGCACCGGATTGACTTTGGCCGCGCCAAAAAAGAGCGAGCCAAGTATTTTCTCACGGTATAACACCACTTTATACTGTGCCGACATGGCGCCCTCCTGACAAAAATTCACCCTATTGCCTATCCAAACAACAAAGTAACCATAGCAGAAAAAACGTGGCAGAA
>JANQHP010000049.1 GCA_028282625.1 Rickettsiales bacterium
CTGCGCTAAAGCTACGGAGGGCAGGCCCTAGCCCTCCCCCCTTAAAGGGGGAGGGGATACAAAGAACGGAGCACGGCTTGCCGTGCGACTAGGAGCGGAGCGACGCCGCTTCCTAAGCGATATGTAAAAAACATAGCCTTACCGCGTAAAGCCGTGGCGTGAAAAATAGCGTGCGGCTTCCGGGCTCTTTAAAAACGCAAGAAAGTTGCGGGCTTCGCTCATCTGGTCGCCAGCAACCACGGCGGCCTGGTAGACAATGGGCTCGTAGAGGCTTGGAGGAATTTCCAGATAGATTTGGCCTTCGGGATGGGCGAGGATATCGGTCGCATAGAGGATGCCGGCCTGTTGCCCCTGGGCGATGCGGTAGCGGGTATGCTGTGCGTCGCGGGTGCGCTCCATCATCGGCGAAAGTCGCTCCCACTGGCCTAGTTCGGTGAGGATGCGCTGGGTGGTATACCCGATATGCGTGGTGGCGGGGTCGGCCACGGCCAGCGTGGTTTTTTCCGGCAGATCCGGTAAAATCGAAGCAAATTCAGCTGTTTCGGGAAGCGTGCGGGTGAGGTAGCTCTCCTTGGGAATCGCCATAACCAGGCGGTTTTTGGCAAGCGTGGTGAGGCTAAACACGTCGATCAGACCCTGGCGTTTTAAATCGCGCATGGTCAGCGGATGCTCGGAAATATAGATATCGGCCACCTCGCCGTTGGCAATGGCCTGCGCCAAATCCACAGGAGCGCCAAAGGCAAGGCTGACGCTGATATCCTCTTCCTGCGCGTAACGCCGCGCCATCTCGGTCAGCACGGGCATGAGGCTGGCACAGGCAAGCACGGTAATGGAGCGGTCACGCGAGAGAGGCGTTTGCTCCGCCTGCGCCGGGAAGGAAAACCCAAGCAGGAATGCCAGGCAAAAAAGCACATGGATGCGCGACATTTGGAGCGTTCTTTCGTTGATTTGCGGTGCCTGATATATCTTCACAATGTGAAGAGTAGCCGGACTGGATGAAAAAGACCAGCCTGGATATGTTGCCCACAATCTTAAAAGGGATGCAACGGGCCCAAAAGCATTGCAACAGGTTGCATGCCTGGGCAAAGTGCAGTATGTGTGAACCAGTGATATACGTTACGTGAAGTAGCCAAAATGGGCTAAAAAGGACAGAAAATGGCCAACAACAGGCCAAAAAAGGATGTACGCTTATGTCTCATGCGCCGGAACCTCCTGCATCTGCTGCAGCGCAGCTGGAGCTCTGCACGCTCCTTGCCACCCGCTTTGCGCATGATATGGCCGGGCCGATCAATGCGGTGCATAACGGGATGGAATATGTTGCCGATCCTGACCCGGCGATGGCGCGCCAGGCCACGGATTTGCTCAGCCTTTCCGCGCAGGAGGCGATGGCCAAGCTGCATATCTATCGTATGGCGTATGGGCGCGCGGGCGACAGTCCGGCCGACATACAGGAATTTCAGTCGCTCTGCGCCCAGTTTTTTGCCCACAGCAAGTTTGCGCTGCAATGGGGCGATGTTTCCATGCTGCAATCCTCGCCGCTTTTTACCCATAGCAAGCGGCAATTATGGGTGCATGTGGTGCTGATGGTGGCCGCGCATCTGATTTATGGCGGCACGCTGCGCATGGGGGCGGTGATGACAGGCGGAAAGATAACGCAACTGCAGGCGCGCGGTGAGGCGAAAAAGCTGCATGTGCCAGCGGAGATGGCAGCGATGTTGCGCGGGCAAGAGGTGCCGCTTT
>JANQHP010000051.1 GCA_028282625.1 Rickettsiales bacterium
CCACGGTGTGTAAGATGCCGCCCTGGTGGAAATATTCCACCTCGGTTTCGGTATCAATGCGTGTTAGCAGTGGTACGTCTTCACTGCTGCCATCTGCCCGGTGGATGTGGAGTGTGACCTCCATTTTCGGGGTGATGTCTTGGGAAAGCCCCGTGATGTCGAATGTTTCTTGACCCGTAAGGCCAAGCGTTTCCTGCGTGGTGCCTTCGGTAAACTGCAGCGGCAATACGCCCATGCCGACCAGATTCGAGCGATGGATGCGCTCAAAACTCTCGGCAATCACGGCCTTGACGCCGAGCAGACGCGTGCCCTTGGCGGCCCAGTCGCGGGAAGAGCCCATGCCGTAATCCTTGCCACCGATCACGATCAGCGGTGTGTGTTCCTCGCGGTAGCGCACCGCGGCGTCAAAGATCGAGCAGACTTCACCCGAGGGAATATGCGTGGTGACCCCACCTTCGGTCCCCGGTGCGAGGCGGTTTTTGATCCGCACATTGGCAAAGGTGCCGCGCATCATCACCTGATGGTTTCCGCGACGCGAGCCGTACGAGTTGAAGTCCTGTTCGGCCACGCCTTGTTCACGCAAATACTCGGCCGCCGGGCTTTCTTTGGCAATCGCCCCGGCCGGTGAAATATGGTCGGTGGTGATCGAATCCCCGAGCAATGCGAGCAGGCGTGCGCCGCGTACCTCCTCCACCGACGCAAGCTCGCGCGTCATGCCTTCAAAATAAGGCGGCAGCTGGATATAGGTGCTTTTTTCACTCCAGGGATAGGTCAGGCTTGGCGTCGCATCGATCGCCTGCCACTCTTTGGTGCCGGTAAACACATCGGCATATTTTTCAGCAAACATCTGCGGCGTGATGATTCGCGCGGTCAGCGCCTTGATCTCCTCGGTGCTTGGCCAAATATCTTTGAGGTAAACCGGCTGCCCGTCTTGATTTGTGCCAAGCGCTTCCTGCTGGAGGTCGATATCCATGGTGCCGGCCAGCGCATAGGCCACGACCAGCGGCGGTGACATCAGGTAATTCCCACGGGTCAGCGGATGGACCCTGCCTTCAAAATTCCGGTTGCCCGAAAGCACGGAGGTGACCAGCACATCCTCTTTGCGGATGGCGGCGTCCAACTCGGGGTCGAGCCCGCCGGAATTGCCGATGCAGGTGGTGCAACCATAGCCGACCAGCGTGAAGCCGAGCGCGTCCAGCTCTTCCTGCAGGCCCGCTTGCTCCAGGTATTCGGTGACTACTTTGGAGCCTGGTGCCAGCGAAGTTTTGACCCAGCCCGGCACGGTAAGCCCACGCGCGCGCGCCTTTTGCGCGACCAGGCCGGCGGCCAGCATCACATCGGGGTTGGAGGTGTTGGTGCAACTGGTGATGGCGGCGATCACCACCGCGCCATGCTGGATGCGCCAATCTTTTCCTGGGACGGCCACCCCTTCGCCTGCTTCTTGCACGCCCGCTTCGGCAGCAAGTCCATCAAAAGCGACTTTGGCACCGGCCAGCGTGATGCGGTCCTGCGGACGCTTGGGTCCTGCCATGGCCGGTTCAATGGTGGCAAGATTCAGCTCCAGCCGATCGGTAAAGCGTGGCTCGGGCGTGCCGGGTTCGTACCACAGGGATTGCGCCTTGGCATAGGCTTCCACGCGTGCGATCAAGGCTTCACTGCGCCCTGAAAGGCGGAGATAGTTCAGCGTTTCCTCGTCTACGGGGAAAAAGCCGCAGGTCGCGCCATATTCCGGTGCCATGTTCGCAATGGTGGCGCGGTCGGCGAGCGAAAGGGCGGAAAGCCCCGGCCCGCAGAATTCCACAAACTTGCCGACCACCCCATGCGCGCGGAGCATCTCGGTGATGCGTAGCACCAGGTCGGTGGCAGTCGTCCCTTCGGGTAGCGCGCCGCTTAAGCATACGCCGACGACTTCAGGCACCAGCATGGAGATCGGCTGGCCGAGCATGGCGGCTTCGGCCTCGATCCCGCCGACACCCCATCCAAGCACGGAAAGCCCGTTGATCATCGTGGTGTGGCTGTCGGTCCCGACCAAACTATCGGGCACCAACACGGTTTGCCCATCGGTCTCTTTGCTCCAGGCGACTTCGGCCAGATATTCCAGATTCACCTGATGGCAAATGCCGGTGCCAGGCGGCACCACGCGGAATTGCTCAAACGCTTCCTGCCCCCAACGGAGGAAGGCATAACGCTCGGCGTTGCGTTCCATTTCGAGTGCCACATTTTCTTCAAAGGCTTTGGCGGTACCGTAGCGGTCCACCATCACCGAATGGTCGATGACCAGATCGACGGGTGCCAGCGGATTGATCTTTTTCGCGTTCCCGCCTAAGGAAACAACCGCATCCCGCATGGCGGCCAGATCCACCACGGCCGGCACGCCGGTAAAATCCTGCATGAGCACGCGTGCGGGGCGGAAGGCGATTTCATGCCCCACCGCGTTGCTTCCATCCCAGGCCGCCAGCGTGGTGATGTCTTCTTTGTTCACACTTACTCCATCTTCGTGGCGCAGCAGGTTTTCCAACAAGATTTTGAGCGAAAAAGGCAGCTGGTTTACGTCGCAGCCAAGCGCCTTCGCAGCAGCCGGCAGGCTATAATAGTGGTAGGTTTCCCCTTTAGAGGTCAGGGAAGTGTGGGCAGAAAAACTATTATGCGTGGAGCGATGGTGAGATGTCATGCGAGGCCTCCTTTAAGGCGTTGTAACATGTGACACATGCCCTCCTCATGCACCCTTGGGGGATACTATGCCACGCCTTGTTTTTAAACGCAATGGCGGGTTGCGTGCCGATATAGGTTATACGACTTCTATATGCGCGCCACATGCTTTGATCGCCAAATGCGCCTGCCACAACTGACTCTCAAAACGGCGGAGCAGGTGCTTTTCTGCTTCGGTGGGAGGCCGCCTCTCAAGCTCAGAGGCAAAGGTGAGCATGATCTCCATCGCTTCCTGCAAAAGGTCGAGTGCTTCTTCAGGCGGCCGAGGGGCGGAATGTGGCATGGCGGCTCCTTTGGGTGCGTGGCAAACAAAACGACACCCGCAACAAGGCACGGGTGCCGGGGTGTTAACAAACCACTATAGATGGCCACAGCGCTTTTAGCCGCAAAGCCTGTTACATGACGCCGCCACCCCGACCTTTTCATGTCGAGATGACAGTTTGGTATCGACTGCTGTCACAGCCGCTATAGTGAGGTTGTTATGCCCCGGAGTTTAGACACTGCACTCAAAGACTTTGATCACCGTGTCTAAGACTCTAAGCGGTATTAGACTGCATTTTATGCATAGGGTCAATAGCATGTGGGGCAGCGCGGATGTTACATTTTGATCCGGTAACCGCGCGCCATCATGTGATAGACCGCCACCACAAGCCCCAGATTGGCCAGCAGCAACACCCATATACCAAGGGTCAGCGAGGCATCGTGGTAGCCGGTCATGCTGTAGCGAAATCCATCGATCATATAGAAGAAGGGGTTGAAGTCGTTGACATGCTGCCAGAAGGTGGGCAGTTGCTTCACCGAGTAAAACGTGCCAGAGAGAAAGGAGAGCGGGGTCACGACATAGCTGGTGATGGCCGACATCTGGTCGAAGGAATCGGCCAAAATGCCGCCGAGCATGCCAAGCAGGGCAAGCATCATGGAGGCCAGCAGCACGATGGCAATACCCCAAAGCACATCATGCATGCCTGTGGGCACAAAAAACGCCACGGACACACCGACCAACAGCCCCACCATCACCGCGCGCGTGATGGCAGCACTTACCATCGCCACGGTGATTTCTGCTGCCGAAAGCGGGGGCAGCAAGAGGTCGATGATGGAGCCCAGCACCTTGCCCATAATCAGCGAGGAAGAGGTGTTGGCAAAGGCATTTTGCACAATGGCCATCATGATGAGGCCTGGCACCATAAATTGCACGAACGGCATGCCGCCAATGGCCACACGGTCCTGCATGGCTAGCGAGAAAATGGCCAGCAGCAAGAGGACGTTGACAACCGGCGCGATAAGGGTCTGGTTGTAGACTTTCATAAAGCGCCAGACCTCTTTGCGGTATAAGGTCCAGAGCCCAAGATAATGGATGTGCGCGACGCGGTGCATGGGGGTGTGTATCGCACACCGCTCCTGCAAGCGCAAGCCTCAAATGGGGGTTCCGTGCTCCGGGATGAGGGGGTGAGGCGGTGCATGGGTACCTCAACCGGAGCGCTTTAGCGCGACTAGGAGCGAAGCGACGCTTAAGCTTATGCGAGGGCGGGGGATTAAGGGGGCAAGGCCTCCTTTTTATAAAGAACACCCCCTCACCCGGACACTACGTGTCCACCCTCTCCCCCAGAGGGGAGAGGGGATATATTAAGAACGCGGGATGACGGAGCACGTGCAACTCTTTAACGACCAAGCAGCGCCAGAATTTTGTGGTCAGCACCTGAAAGGGGCAGGGATGCAAGTTCTGTGGGCGTCGACCATGTGCCAGTAGGGTTTTTGCCCTCGATGTGTGTGGGGGCATCTGGGTGTGGTACGCGCAGTAGATGGGCCACGCCTTCCAGGGTAAAATGGCTATAATGATGGGTGATGTGTCCAAGTGCTTGCGTGCCAGGCGGCAGGCTTTTTTTAGCTTCATATTCGATAAAGCCAAACAGGCCGCCCAAAAAACGGGTGGTGCGCGGTTGCACCCATAGCGCTCCATCCTCACGTTGCAGGATGAGGATATGCCGCTTGCGCACTGGCGGCTTACGGCGTTTTTTAGGCGATGGATAGCGCTCTGGTTCGGCCTTGCCTTGGCATGCAGTACTTAAGGGGCATTGGTCGCATTGCGGGTTTTTGGGTAGGCAACGCGTGGCACCGATATCCATCATCGCCTGGTTATGGGTGAAAGGATCGGCGTGGTGCAGCCAGCGCTCTGCTTTCTGCCACAGGGTTTTTGTGCTGGGGTTTTCAAGTGCCTCCAGCCGGCAGAGCACGCGTTTGACGTTGGCTTCCATGACGGGCACCGCCGCTTTGTAAGCAAAGCAGGCAATGGCGTGGGCGGTATTTTGCCCAATGCCAGGCAGGGCGAGCAGGTGCTCCACGTTACGCGGCACTTCACCCTGATGTTTGGTGACGCATTGCTTAGCTGCCTGGTGCAGATGGCGCGCGCGGCGGTAATAGCCAAGCCCTTCCCAGGCTTTGAGCACGGCCTCTTCCGGAGCTTGCGCCAGCGCCTGCACAGTAGGGAATGCATCTAAAAACGGATGGTAGTAGCGCGCAAGCACGGTTTTGACCTGGGTTTGCTGCAGCATGATTTCGCTGACCCAGATGGCGTACGGGTCGCGTGTGGTGCGCCAGGGGAGGTCTTTGCGACCATGGTCAGCATACCATGCAACAAGCGAGGCGTGGGCTTGATTGTGCTTGGCACTCATGCGGGTTTGGGCACGCTCTTGATAAACCCTTCGATGATGCGTTCATAGATCGCGGTTAGTTGGTGCAGCGCTTCTACCGGCACATGTTCATCCACCTTGTGGGCCGTGGCGTTGATCAGGCCGCATTCAACGACCGGGCAGTGGTTTTTGATGAAGCGTGCATCGGAGGTGCCGCCGGTAGTGGTGAGTGCCGGTTTGGTGCCGCATACTTCTTCCACGGCTTCAGCGGCTAAGGTGCTGAGCGCGCCGGGCGGGGTTAAGAAGGCCTCGCTGGCCGAAGGCTCGATCTCGAGCTGCCATTTGCCCGGGGCAAGCGCTTCGCACTGCTCTTTGAGCCAGGCTTCCAGGCTTTGCAGGCTGTGGGTGGGGTTGAAGCGGATATTGCCCATGGCGGTGGCCGAAGCCGGGATCATGTTGGTGGCCGTGTTGCCGACATCAATACTGGTAATTTCCAGGTTAGAGGGCGGGAAGAATTCGGTGCCTTGATCCAGCGGTGCTGCTTTGAAGTGATGCAGGATGCTGACCAGGTCGGTCACAGGGTTATGTGCGACATCCGGGTAGGCCACATGCCCCTGCGTGCCACGGAGCGTGAGGGTGAAGCTGATGCTGCCGCGGCGGCCGATCTTGATCATTTCCCCGAGTTTGGTAGGGTTGGTCGGTTCGCCGACGATGCAAAGATCCAAGCGATGCCCTTGTTCGCTGAGCCACTGGAGCATCGGCTTGGTTCCGCCCACGGCTTCGTGCTCTTCGTCGCCAGTGATCAGCAGCGAGAAGGAGCAGGGTAACGGCCCCTGGTGGCGTTGCACGGTGTTGATGAGGGCGGCCATCCAGCAGGCGATAGCGCCTTTCATGTCGACCGTGCCGCGTCCATAAAGGATGCCATCATGCACCTCGGCGGCAAAAGGCGGGTGGGTCCACGCGGCTTGATCTCCCACAGGCACCACATCGGTGTGGCCAGCAAAGCAGAGATTGGGGCCTTTGGTGCCCAGATGGGCGTAGAGGTTATCGACCGGATAGCTGCCTTGCGGTAGGTCAAACACCTGGCGCAGGAAGCTAAAGCCGAGCGGGCGGAGAATCGCTTCAATCGCATCCAGCGCGCCCGGGTCCGGCTCACCGGAAACCGAAGCGTGCCCGATCAAATTTTGGGCCAGTGTTAAAGGGTCAGAGGAAGTCACCTTAGCCTGCCTGCTGCTCTTGCATGTCGATCAGCGGAATCGGGTACTCTCCGGTAAAGCAGGCATCGCAATACGCACTTTTGGCCGGGCGGCCGTTTTTTTCGCCCACCGCGCGGTAAAGGGCATCGACCGAGAGAAAGCCAAGTGTATCCACGCCGATATAGTCCGCCATTTTTTCGATATCCATCTGATAGGCAAGGAGTTTTTCTTTTGCAGGGGTATCAATGCCATAAAAACACGCGCCGGTCGTTGGCGGCGAGGAAATACGCATATGCACCTCTTTCGCACCCGCTTCCCGCACCATATGCACGATTTTGCGCGAGGTGGTACCGCGCACGATGCTGTCATCAACCAAGACCACGCGCTTGCCAGCGAGCACGGCTTTGTTGGCGTTGTGCTTGAGCTTCACGCCCAGATGGCGGATATGATCGGCGGGTTCAATGAAGGTACGGCCTACATAATGGTTGCGGATGATGCCAAGCTCGAAGGGGATGCTGGCGGCCTCGGCGTAGCCAAGTGCGGCAGCCACCCCGGAATCAGGCACGGGCACCACCACATCGGCGGGCACCTGGTGCTCGGTGGCAAGCTCACGCCCCATCTGCTTGCGCGTTTCATAGACATCCTTGCCTTCAATGTAACTGTCGGGCTTGGAGAAATAGACATATTCAAAGATGCAGAATTTGGGGGTGCGTGGTGGCGTTTCTGGCTCGGTAAAGGGGAAATGGCTGGCCACGCCCTCTTCGGTGATGATCACCATTTCACCGGGCGCAATATCGCGCACATGCTTCGCGCCGATGATATCGAACGCGCAGGTTTCTGACGCCAGCAGCCAGGCGTCGTCAAGCTGACCCAGCATGAGTGGACGCACACCCAGCGGGTCCCGCACGCCGATCAAGCCTTCGGCCGAAAGGGCAACCAGTGAATAGGCGCCATGCACCTGGCGGAGCCCATCGACCAGGCGGTCTGCCACACGCTCGGCCTTGCTGCGCGCCATCAAATGGATGACGGTTTCGGTATCCATGGTGGTACGGAAGATGCTGCCCTTTTGCACCAGCTGCTTGCGGAGCGTTTGCGCGTTGGTGAGGTTGCCGTTATGCGCGAGCGCGATGCCGCCAAAGGAAAGTTCGGCAAAAAGCGGCTGGATATTGGCAAGCTGGCGATCCTTGCCGCTGGTGGAGTAGCGGTTATGGCCGATCGCCGCGCTGCCGGGTAGAGAGGCGATGACTTCGGCAGAGTTGAAATTATCGCCCACTTTGCCAAAGGCGGTGTGGATCGAAAATTGTGGCGCGGAGGCGTTGGCGGCGTCGAAGGTAACGATGCCGGCGCCTTCCTGCCCGCGATGTTGCAGGGCATGCAGCCCAAGCGCGCAATGGGCCGCGGCTTCGCTGGTGCCATAAATACCGAACACCGCGCATTCTTCACGCATGCGGTCGACATGGTTGCTATCAAAGGGATGCGGAGGGAAGTGGGGCATAGCGTGCATCAATCATGTGATCGCGGTGGGTGTGGGCAGTGTGTCTTTATATGAAACGCCCGGCTAATCTAGCAGCATATCGCCCAAATACCAATCGGAAATGCGAATGGGCGAGGGGGGTGTTTGGAAGGACGTGCGGCTAAAGTGCGGCTTCGAGTTCCGGCACGGCGGTGAAGAGGTCGGCGACCAGGCCATAATCCGCGACGTCGAAGATGGGGGCATTTTCATCCTGGTTGATGGCCACGATTACCTTGCTTTCTTTCATGCCGGCCAGATGCTGGATGGCCCCGGATATGCCGACGGCAATATAGAGTTCGGGTGCCACATTCTTGCCGGTTTGGCCCACCTGATGGTCGTTGGAGATATAGCCCGCATCGACCGCGGCGCGTGAGGCACCGATGGCCGCGCCAAGCTTATCGGCCAGCGTTTCGATCAGCGCGAAATTCTCTGCGCTGCCAAGGCCTCTGCCGCCAGAGATCACGACGCGCGCAGCGGTAAGCT
>JANQHP010000053.1 GCA_028282625.1 Rickettsiales bacterium
CTTCATGTGTGGATGTGGATGGTGCAATATCAGACATGCACGTTCTATAGCACCGCCTATGCAAGAGGTCAAAGCCTGATCACACCGGTTTTGCTTGCATATTAGAGGTTTTTTTGGCATAAACTCCTTAAATCGCTGATGCAATGAAAGGGCGCTTCTCGCGCAAAGCCATGCAGGAAATCACCCGCCAAATTCGCTGGTTAGAACAGCAGATTCCACCCGCACGGCACCAGCTCGAGCACGCGTGCGGCAGGCTCCAACGCATGCAACAGGCCCTGCAGGAGTTTTTGCAGCGCTATTACACCACGCTGGAAGATGTGATTCCGCATCTCTCCGACCAACTGCCGGCCTCGTCCCTGCTGCCCGATACCACCTCCAAGCACACCAAGGCCGCGCTCAAAATCGATACCAGCCATGCCATGCAATTGGCCCAATCCCGTACCCTCACCGAACCCGATCTGCCGGGGAGCAAGCCACAGCCTAACCATACGCCCGCCAGCCATCACGCACGCATCAAGCGGCTGTACCATCGCCTGGCCAAAGTCTTGCATCCTGATGCCAATCCTGGCGATGCGCATGCGCCCCTGCGCTTTATCCAACTGCAGCACGCCTATCGCCACCGTGACCTGGCCGGTTTGCAGCGTCTGGCGGCCCAATATCTCATCGCACGGCATACGCAAAAAGAAACGCCGGTGCAGCGGCTGGAGCGGCTGGAGGCCGAATATGCCGCGCTACACAATAGCCATGACCACATCAAGCTGGCCCTCCATCAGCTGGAGCGTTCCAGCGAGTGGGCGCTCTACCAACGCGTCCGCCAGGAACAACATGAAGGCAATGATTTGATGCTGCAAATCTGTACGCGTTTGAAGCAGCAATTTGGCTATCTTTCGCCCGCCATTTCTGCCTGATCCGTGCGTGATATTTTAGCGGATATTTGTGAGGCAAAACATGCCCACATCCAGGAACACAAGGCTCAGATATCGCTGCAAACCCTAGAAAAAAAGGCGAAGGAAGCACCGCCCACGCGCGGCTTTGCACAAGCGCTACGTACCCGCGTGCAGCAAAACAGCATCGGGCTGATTGCTGAAATTAAAAAAGCCTCCCCAAGCCAGGGCGTGCTCCGCGCGTCCTTTGACCCAACCGCCATTGCATCTGCCTACGCCGCCGCCGGTGCCACCTGCCTTTCCGTACTGACCGACACCCCCTATTTTCAAGGTCAGGATCATGACCTGGTGCAGGCCCGTGCCGCCGCCTCGCTACCCATTCTGCGTAAGGATTTTATGCTCGACCCCTACCAGATTATCGAATCCCGCGCGCTTGGGGCCGATTGCATCCTGCTGATTATGGCCGCCCTTTGTGATGCGAAGGCGAAGGAGCTGGAAGACGTCGCGCTGGATCTGGGGATGGATGTGTTGGTGGAAGTGCATGACCAAGCGGAGATGGAACGTGCGCTTCAGCTACGCACACGCCTGATCGGCATCAATAACCGCAACCTTAAAACGCTTGCCATTGACCTGGCCACCACCGAAGCACTTGCGCCCATGGTGCCAGAAGCCTATCTGTGCGTGTGTGAGAGCGGCGTGCACGCTTCAGCCGATATCGCGCGGATACAGCAAGCCAACGTGCACTGCTTTTTGGTCGGGCACAGCCTGATGCAGCAGGAAGACCCAGGCAAGGCCGTTGCAAGCTTGCTTGCACATTAGGCTCCATTGCCTGCAACAATTATATTGCAAATCACAGCATGCGTGGTAGGTTTCTCGCCCTCCACCCAGCGGACGGATGGCTGAGTGGTCGAAAGCGCTCCCCTGCTAAGGGAGTATGGGTGATAAGCCCATCGAGGGTTCGAATCCCTCTCCGTCCGCCATCCGTCATTTCAGCCCTAAAGGGCTTGAAAATGACGCGATGGGCTGGCTGGTGTGGATAAGATGAGAACCCTCCGGTTCGACAATGTACTTCGTGAACGTAGTGAACTTAGAACATTGCGACGCAGCCGCGAAGCGGCGAGTAAATCCCTCTCCGTCCGCCATCCGCTTTCGCTCATTTTGCTTTCAGCAAAATGTAGCTACAGCGCGATTAGCGGTGTAAGCTAAGCGAAACGGATGCCGCGCTGTAATTGCGCTGAAGCGCAGCGTAAGCGAATGAAAGCGGGCCAAACGAAGAAGGAAGCGAAGCATGGACTGAAGCAGTGTATGTAGTGAGATGGTCCGTGGAAAGGCTGTGATACCCTTCTCCTGGATCGAACGCCGATAAAAACGCTGGCCAAAAAAGATGGATTGACATATTATGTCACACATTGTAATGGGCGAGTCTCTATGCACAAAGAAACAACCAACAGTCCGTATGCACCCGGAAAGCATGTGCTGCTCGATTTTTCAGGCGCCAAACATCTTACCGATGTGGCGTATATAGAAAAAGCGTTGCGCAAGGCGGCAGAAACCTGCAAGGCGACCGTGCTTGATGTCAACCTGCACTCCTTTGGTGCAAAGGGTGGCGTCACAGGGGTCGCCCTCCTGGCCGAATCCCATATCAGCATTCACACATGGCCGGAGATGGATTTTATCGCGCTTGACATATTTATGTGTGGCGCTTGTGATGCCACCCTTGCCATCGAGCCACTTAAAGACATGTTCCAGCCCTCTTCCATGCACATCAAAGAGGTGATGCGTGGAACGAAATGATGCCACCAAGCAACAAGCTGGCAAAAGCGTCAGCCTAGAATTTATCGCGCTCGTCATCGCAGCGTTCATCCTGTCTTACATCCCTATCATCCACATCCCTTTTACATGGATCATGACGTTTTTCCATGAAATCAGTCATGGCATCGGCGCGCTCCTGACAGGCGGTTCGGTAGAAAAGATACACCTGCATCTGATGGGGTCCGGCCTGTGCTATACAAGTGGCGGCATCCGATTTGTCGTGTTGCAGGCTGGCTATATTGGCGCCGTGCTATGGGGCATCCTGATCTATGAGATGGCCGATGCAATCAACCACAAAAACACCAATATTCTCGCCATGTTCCTAGCAGGACTGGTTGCGATTTCGGCCTTGCTCTATGGGCGAGACATGATAACCTGGATCATTTTACTGATCCTTTTCGGGCTGTTTGTCAGCATCATGAAGCTGCAAGAAGCATACCTGATGCAGCTTGCGCTTAAATTTATCGGCATTTACGTGCTGCTGGATGCCGTGCGTGCGCCACTGCATTTGATTGATGGGCGGCATTATGGCGATGGAGCCAAGCTTGCAGATCTAACCGGCCTGCCGGAGATCGTTTGGGTAACGATATGGTTGGTGATTGGCTTGGGCGGCGCATTCTTCTTGTGGAAAACAAGCAAGAAACCTATGTAATGATGGGAGAGATATCTCACCTCTATATTGTGACATAATATGTCTTGACATATTATGTCATGCCAAGTATTGTTAACGTAAATCACAAGGAGAAACACATGGTTGATCTAAACACACTTGCCCATCAGTTGGCAGAGCAAGGCGGGGACGCAACGCGCGGCTTTCCTTTCGACGTAAACCCGATACCGGGGGAAGTAGAAGTATTGCAGATTCTGGTCGAAGACAGAGAGGAATTACCTATTTTTGTCTCCGCGTCTGAAGAACAAATACTCTGTATTGCCTACCTGTTTAAACATGAAGAAGTGCAGTCTGGCAATGTGGATGCCATGAATAAAGCAATGCTGGCCGCCAATATCTCCATACCCCTTTCCTCCTTTGCGTTAGTGGAAGATCAATATGTGATTTATGGCGCGCTGTCCGTCCATTCGAGCGTGGAAGATATCGTGCACGAAATTGAGGTGCTTTCAAGCAATACACTTGAGGCCATTGAGGCCATGCGTGACTATTTAAATTAACAAACCCAAGGAGGTTCTATTATGTCTATACTCAACAAAATCTTTACCGCTATTCGTGGTGGCGCCAGAGAAGTGGGCGAATCCATTGTGGATGCAAATAGCGTGCGCATTTTCGAGCAGGAAATCAAGGATGCCGAAAATCAGCTCGAAAAAGCCAAACGCGACCTGACCGATGTGATGGCAAAGGAAATGCAGGCCGCACGTAAGGTAGAAAGCCTGACCAAAGACGTGCAAAAGCATGAAGGCTATGCCGCTGCAGCCCTGGAAAAAGGCGATGAAAATCTTGCGCTAGAGATCGCCCAGAAAATTGCTGACATCCAAAGCGAGCTGGAAATCCAGCAAAAAGCACAATCGAGCTTTGCCGCGCACACGGAGCGCTTAAAAGCCATGATTAAGAAAACCACCAAAGCACTGACCGATATGCAACGTCAGCTGGTGATGGTGAAAACCACCGAAAGTGTGCAAAAAGCCACGACGGCCATCACCAACAACTACGCGTCGGGTTCTTCTAAATTGCTGACCGCAAAAGAGTCTTTGGACCGCATCAAGCAAAAACAACAGGATCTGGATGATCGTATGGCAGCAGGGGAGACCTTGGCCGCAGAATTTAATGGTGACGATCTGGAAACCAAAATGAAAGAAGCTGGCATTGCTCCTGATGATAACAAAGCAAAAGACATTTTGGAAAAACTCAAAGCAAAGAAAAGTAGCTAATATGTCCTTTTTTAAAAACCTATTTGGCCAATGGGGGTCAGGGGGAGAAAATGCGTCGCAAACGCGCAGACTCTCTCATCCACGTGACTTAAGAGCCGGTGACATCATCAAGTTTCGCTATCTCTCCCAGTCCGATGTAAGCGGCAAAGAGTTTGAAATCTCACAGATTAACACCTACATTTATGGCGATCTGTGCTATCCGGAGTTGGTGCTCAAGGATCGCTCTGGACACATCATCTACATGATGGTGGAAGAGGAAGATGGTGAAGAATATCTGGCTCTCAGCAAAAAAGTGGAGAAGGCCAAAATCAATGACCTCATTGCGCCTAACGATATGACCGCCATTCAAGCCAAGGGCAATGGCACTTCTGTAACAATTGCCACGAAGCCAGAAGGCTACAAAGAGTGGCTGGTCGATCACTACCGTGAAACAGATGACCATGTAAGAGGCGCCTTTGTCAAAGGCGACGTTCGGTACCTCACGGAAGAGGAGATCAACAAACAGGAACGGTTTTCTTCGCATGTGCTGGAAGACGCAGACGGCGAATATGCGCTGGAGGTGGAGGTGTATGAAACCGGTGAAACAGAGCTGAGCGTGACCGTGTACCACGATATTCAGGAAATTGAAGAAATGTGGCCGGGCGCTGCGGAAGTTGAGTCGTGATGAGCAAATTATTCTATTGGCTAGGTCACCTCTACGTTAAGGCCCCGTTTCCGATCTATGTATCGGTGCTGCTCACGTTCGGTGTTTTTGTGCTACTACTATACTGGCTGTTCTTTTAGACACATGGCAAACACCACCCCATGGAACAAAGACAACAAGGCGGTAAAAGCCACACAGATTGCCTTTGAGCTGGAGCAAAAAGTAGCAAGGCAAATTCACGCAATGGCCGCCAAAGAAGGACTGACCACCTCAAACCAGATTCGCAAATTGATGGGATTGTCTTATTCACCCCCCAAACGCCCAAGGCTAACTGTTTCGCTGTCTTCAGAAGATTATGCCGAACTGGGCAAAAAATACAAAATTGATCCGGAAGATACGTTAGAAATCAAACGCAAAATCATGGAAGAATTAATAGAGATGGTAGGAAAATAAGTGCCTGGAACCAACCATTGGCACCAACCACAAGACAAAAGGATTGATTTTTAACCACTGTACCATATTCTTTCATCTATCATGATCCCATCAATGTTGTAATCGGATACCAGCATGGAATTAAAAGCGCTTCTATTTCAAGATTTAACCAGAACAGCCGCCTTCATAGGACTTTATTTCGTATTGTTCCTGCTGGCCAAATGGATGAAAGATTTTTTCACCCCCTATAAGATCAATGAAGAGCTCACCGGGAAAGATAATCTTGCCATTTCACTGACCATGTGTGGGTACTATCTGGGCACGGTTGCCATCTTTGTGGGCGCACTATTTGGCCCTACCGAGGGGCTCACAAAAGATCTCATGCTCGTGGGAGGCTATTCGCTCCTCGGCCTGGTTTTCCTTAACTTATCACGGGTCATCAACGATAAAATCATCTTGCGAAAATTCTGTAACGTCGAACAACTGACTAAAGAACACAACGTCGCGGTGGGTGCGGTGCAGTTTGGCACCTATGTCGCCACAGGTTTGATCGCAGCAGGCGCGGTCACCGGCACAGGGGGCGGTGTCATAACAGCCATCGTCTTTTTTCTATTGGGGCAAATCTCCTTGCTGATTTTCAGCAGGATCTACGATGTGCTAACGCCCTACTCAATCCACGAAGAATTGGGCAAGAAGAATGTCGCAGCAGGAGCCGCACTGGGCGGCACCTTGATCGCGCTTGGCATGATTGTGCTCAACGGCGTGTCCGGCGATTTTGTGAGCTGGCAAGACAATATCATCAGCTTGGTCACCGTCAACATTATGGCCTTTGTTTTCTTACCGCTGGTGCGTGTTGTAATGGATACCCTCGTGATTCCTGGCAGCAAATTAAGCCATGAAATCACCCACGATAAAAACCTGGGTGCGGGGCTGCTTGAAGCAACGGTCGCCATCAGCTTTGCGATAGTGCTCAAAATGGTGCTGTAGAGAAGAGCCCGTGGCATATAAACTTTCAGAGCGGCATCAGCAGGATGCCAAAAGCACCCAAAACCACCACCCCGATCGGGTGGATTTAGGAAAAGTTGCCACGGTATGCATCCTCTTTGGCTTGCTCGGCCTTTTGACCGCATGGTTCTACAGCATGGAAACCGGGCAAGTGGCGAGCACCTCGTTCCGGCCGCATGGAAACGGAGCCTCTGCCGAGCTTGGCCCTTTGAACGTGCGAAAATATAACGAGGTGTATAGCATCAAAATTCGCGCCGATCTTGCCTCCCAATCCTGGTCGTTTGTGGAAG
>JANQHP010000066.1 GCA_028282625.1 Rickettsiales bacterium
AGACCCCCTTTTTATGTAAAGAGAAACACCCCCTCCCTAGCCCTCCCCCCTGAAAGGGGGAGGGGATATAAAGCGCTGGATCCCGTGGTCTAAGCCACGGGATGACGGCAAAACTCAACCTCATTCCTGCAGCGTGCGGTAGGCTTTGAGCACGGCCGGATTGGTGAGGTGCGTATAATGCTGGGTGGTGGAAAGGCTTGCGTGGCCTAGCAGCTGTTGGATCATGCGCATGTTGATGCCGCCTTCAAGCAGGTGGGTGGCAAAGCTGTGGCGCAGGCTATGGATGCTGGTTTTTTCCGGAAGGTTGGTAAGACCGATGGCTGCCTTCACAGCCTTATAGAGCGTGGGGTAGGCTAGAGGCTTGCCCTTGGCGCTGTGCCAGAAGAAGGGGGCATGGGGGGTATCAAACGGGCAATGCTGTTGGTAGGCGTCGATGGCTTCAAACACGACATGCAAGACTGGCACGGTACGCTGCTTGTTGCCCTTGCCGGTGATCTGCAGCCAGCCGTTGCTACGCGCCTGGTGGAGGTCGGTGGGGGTGAGGTTCAGCGCTTCTTGCACCCGGATGCCGGTGGCGTAGATAAGCAGTAGCAGCGCCACGTAGCTCTGGCCGACCCATGCTTTGGGTGGTTGGTGCAAGAGGTGGTCTAGCAGCAGGCGGATCTTTTCCGGGGAGATCGTGTGGGGCAGGGTTTGGCCTTTTTTAGGCAGCTGCAGCTGAAAAAGTGCAGCATTGGTGATGCCATGCTGCTCGGATAAAAAGTGAAACCATGTGCGGAGCACCGAGAGCAGCCGGGCGGTGGAGCGTGCGTGCTTGCCTGATGCGTGGCGCTTGGCGAGGAACGCACGGAAATCCTGCAGGGTGAGGGTTTGCAGTTGTGGTAAGGCAGGAGGCGACGCCTGGTGCGAGGCAAGCCAGCGCAGGAAGAGCTGGATATCCAGCGCATAAGCGCGTGCGGTGTGCCGGGAATAGCCGCGCTGCCAGCGTAGCGTGAAGATACATTCGGTAAAAGCCTGGTGCAGCGGGCTTTCAAGCGGTACGGCGTCACAGATGAGCCATGGTGGCCATGCCTTTTGTGGCGTGTTTGGCGTGGGGTCGGCCACGGTGCGATGGTGGTGGTGCTCGGCCATAGGGTGCTATATTTTCATCACAGTGTCTAGTATAGCGTGAAAGCGGCGTGGCTGTGAAGGGAAGAGGGGCTTACCAGGTGATGGGGCGATCTGGCACTGCACGCTCGGCGCGCGGTAGGGTGGTCATGAGGATGGTGCCTTCTGTTGTTTGGTAGTAGAGCCTATCACAGGGTTTGCCGTGCTCATCTCGGCTTTCGGCCACAAGGGAGCCTTGGCCGATCTCCAGGCCGCGCTGGATACGCTGGGCGACCTCTTCGGGCAGGGTGGCAAGGTCGATGATCTGGAGAGTGGGAGATGCAGTTTGCGCTGCGGTGAGGCCGTGTTGCGCGAGTTCGGGCTGAAACCTGGCCGCTTCTTCTCCCGGCAGGCAGGTGGCGCTTGCTTCGGCGGCTTTTTCGAGCTCCTTGATGGCAAGATAGGTGGCGTTGCGTTCCGCCGAGCCGTTGATGACGATGGTGGGGTGTCCCGTGTGGCGCTCATTATGTCCGGTATGTTGCTCTTCTTTGGGGAGGTGTTGGAATGAATCGGGGATGCGCGCGTGCCTGGAACTTTGCTTGGGCCCTTGCTCATTTTGCACGGAAGGGGTGATGGTATCAGCGGAGCTCTCTATTTCACTGCGCAATATGTCAGCGCGGCTCAGATAGTGCCCACCGAGGCGGCCTTCTTCTAGCATGACGATTCGGATGGCGGCTCGGTCACGTGACGGCGAGTTCAGTTCCATGTCGAGGTGGTCCAGCCCGTAAGCCTGCATGAAGGCGCAGATATCCAGCTCTGATTCTCGGGGGCTATCTACTGCGTTTGCATGTCCCCTGTCTTGCATTGTGGCTTCGGGTTTGGGGCTGGCAAACGGCCAGGTGTTTTCTGCCAGTTCTACCAGTGCAAAGGCGGCAGATGAGAGGAATCTGTCTACAGTGCGTAATCTTGCTATATTGTAGGTGGCCTCTTCTTCGTGTAAGGAGACAATTTGCTGCATCCGTGCGACATCCACCACGCCGTAGGGTAGGTCTGTACCATCGCGGTTTGTGGCGGATGTTAGGACCTTACTCAGGGCATCATATTGTTGTGATGTGAACGGGCTAATGATGTGATACAGTTGTCCTTCTGGTCCATAAAAAAGGTGAGATGCAGTGTTTTGGGCATAGGATGTGAGGGCTGCTTGGTAGTGTGGGCTCTGGATTTCAACCAGCGGCGGTTTGGCATTGGGGTGGATGGCGACTTGCTCTCTTGCGGCGCGGAGTGCGGATCCAAGCTCGGCCAGTGTGGGTAGGGTGGTGTGTGGGTCCAGTTCGACCGGCGGGGCTTCCAATGCGGGGCCCGGGAAAAAATGCGCGCTCAGATGCCCCATACCCCAATGGACGAGGTAATAGGTGCCCTGCTCATAAGGCAGAAGATGTTCCGGACGGTCTTCCGGTAAATCAATGGTGTGGGTGAGAAAATGGGTTTGGTGTTGTTGCATGAAAAAGAGTGGAAGAACGATGGAATCTTCCATGCCTTGTAACGTGTTTCTCACATGTCCTACCGGGTATTTTTCTTTATGGTGGGCTTCCATTAGTGAGGTGAATGCAAGGTTTAAAATATCTTCTGCAATATCAAGGTCTTCCTCCATCATGGATTGGTATTCCGGTATGTTCATGCTCGTTATATCCGTGGCATGTGAGGCGGCAAAAGTTGGTAATTGACTATCCGGGTGAACCGGGGTAGAGGCAAGCCATGCCTCATTTTCGGCCTGGCGCTTGGCTTGTGCACGCTTTTTTTCCTGCTCTGCTTCTGTGGCTTGGGCGGTGGGGCCTTCGGGTGCCTGCTGCTTTGGTGTGGAGGGTGCGCGGTTTGCTGCTTGTGCCGAAGGGTCGGCTGTGGGTACGTTTTCCTCAGATGTAGGGCTTGCGCTAGGGCTTGCTTCCAGTTCTGCGGGTGTTTTTTTGGTGGGGTTCACCTGGCTGGGAGCGGTGGTTTTTGGATCGTTGAGGTTGGTATCAAGCGCCTCGGGCGAGAGGGTGGCGCCACGCTTGATAGGGAGAAAGGCGATGGCGGCAGCAACAACACCCAACACGCCTGCGAGGATGCGCGCGCGTAAGGAGATGGGTTGTTTTTCTTCTGCCATGGAAGAGATTATAGCAAAAAATTAATATTTTTCTAGTTTTTTGTGTGGGGGTGAAATCAGGAGGCAGGACGGTGCATGGGCACTTCCTTCGGAGCACGGCTTGCCGTGCGACTAGGAGCGAAGCGACGCCGAGCTTATGTGAGGGCGGGGTTGCAGGGGTTAAGGCCCCTGCTTATGTAAAGTGCACCCCCTCCCTAACCCTCCCCCGCAAGCGGGAGAGGGGATATGGGGCGGATGCGTGGGTACTTCCTTCGGAGCGGGCGCCCCGCCCGCGAGTAGCGACCAAGCGGGAGCGCAGCCTTAGCGGCGCTTGAGCGTTATTTAAAGAGCGGAGCACAGCTTGCTATGCGACGCCGCACTCGTGTGCGGGCGGGGGTTTAAGGGGGCAAGGCTCCCTTTCTTATGTAAGTGCACCCCCTCACCCTAACCCTCTCCCCCGGAGGGGAGAGGGGATATAAGGAGTCGCGGGATGATGGGGTGACGGGTATGCTTAAAAAAACGAACGAAAAAAACTTAAGCCGCCGCGGCCACTTCCTGCATCTGTTTGGCCAAGGCAATAGCCTCTTCTGCCACTTGCTTTTCGGCGTCACTTTCCGCCTTTTTCAGCTGCTTCTGTGCGGCCTGCAACCGCTCGGTGGCAAGCGCAGGTGTGACATCGGCCAGCGGAAGTGCTTCGGGTGCCAACACGTTGCAATGCGCACCCGCGATTTCCACAAAACCACCGACCACAAAAAAGGACTCGGTAGGTGCGGCGCCATCGGCCGTATCGTAAAGCTCTACCACGCCGGGCTTGAGCGTAGAGATCAGCGGCGCATGGTCTTTGAGTACACCCAAATCCCCTTCGCTACCTGGCACCACCGCCATCGTCACCTCGCGTGCGGCCAGCAGCGTTTCAGGCGTTGCCAAGGAAAGATGTAAGGTCTCAGTCATGTGAGTGTGTTTAGCGCAAATGCGGCCCGATGTAAACCACCCTTTGCGTGCAAAAAGAGGGTTCTTTTGGTACTATATTGCGACTAAAAAGGAAGAGCAGGCTGGTCGTCAACTTTGTCAGGGATATTATTTTCCTGCCAAGGCTGCATCAAGGATATGTCTATCTCGTACAGCCCTGCCACTGCTTCCATCTGTTTTATCAGTGCCTCTGCCACACTCCAATCTTTCACAGCGTAAGCCTCTCTAGCATCACCAAGAGGCAGCAGCTCGGAGATATTGCGGATCGGCAAGGGTTTTAGCGGCAGACTGACCTCTTGCTCTTCGGTTGGAGGCGGGTTGTTTTGCTCGGCTTTTTCTCTTTCCCTTGCAATGGCCAACTCAATTACATGGATCATTAGCTTGTGCTCCACATCCTGCAGATTGGTCGCCTCAACTTCTCCACCATCTGTAGGATCCACTACAACACATAATCCATAGATTTTCTGCATCATTGTACTATCAGTACCTTGTTTCAGGCCCACCGCAGCCAACTGATCTACAGAAATCGTCATACCAACCCTCCACAGCTCATCCTAATACAGTGTCAGGATAGCAGAAAAGAGAGTAAAAAACACCAAGTTGTAACACAAGATCGTATCTCTGCCTCAATAGCTCTATCTTTCGACTTACCTACAAGATACAGCTACACAGAGATTGTCATCCCCGCGTAGGCGGGGATCCAGACTATCACCTCCGTACATCCTGATCCCTAGATTCCCGCCTTCGCGGGAATGACAGGATAAGGCTTCTAAACACCAATGCGTGGTGCTAGGCCGCCTCCGCCGCCATTTTCTTCGCTTTTTCAACAGCTTCTTCGATGTTTCCGACCATATAGAAGGCCCCTTCGGGTAGCTCATCATGCTTGCCTTCGCAGATCTCCTTAAAGCCTTTGATGGTATCGGCCAGGCCTACCAGCTTACCCGGGCTACCGGTAAAGACTTCGGCCACATGGAATGGCTGGGAAAGGAAACGCTGGATCTTCCGCGCACGGGCCACTGTCAGCTTATCCTCTTCGGAAAGCTCATCCATCCCCAAAATCGCAATGATATCCTGCAAGCTCTTATAGGTCTGCAGCACGCGCTGCACTTCCCGCGCAATCGCATAATGTTCTTCGCCGATAATGCGCGGGTCTAGAATACGGCTGGTCGAATCCAGCGGATCCACCGCAGGGTAAATCCCAAGCTCGGCAATCTGGCGCGAAAGTACCGTGGTCGCATCCAAATGCGCAAAGCTGGTGGCAGGTGCTGGGTCGGTCAAGTCATCCGCCGGCACATAAATCGCCTGGACCGAGGTGATCGAGCCTTTGTTGGTCGAGGTAATCCGCTCCTGCATGTTCCCCATTTCGGTCGCAAGGGTGGGCTGATACCCCACCGCAGAAGGAATTCGCCCAAGCAGCGCAGATACTTCGGAGCCGGCCTGGGTAAAGCGGAAGACGTTATCCACGAAAAACAGGACGTCTTGCCCTTCCTCATCGCGGAAATATTCCGCCTGGGTGAGGCCGGTTAGCGCTACACGTGCGCGTGCCCCTGGAGGCTCGTTCATCTGGCCATAGACGAGGGCTGCCTTGGATTTTTCGGGGTTTTCCAGATCAATTACGCCCGAATCCATCATCTCATGGTAAAGGTCATTCCCTTCACGGGTCCGCTCACCCACACCGGCAAACACAGAGTAACCCCCATGCGCTTTGGCGATGTTGTTGATCAGCTCCATAATCAAAACGGTTTTGCCCACGCCTGCACCTCCAAACAGACCGATCTTCCCGCCTTTGGCGTAAGGGCAGAGCAAATCCACGACTTTAATCCCGGTCACCAGCTGCTCGGTTTCCGAAGCCTGGTCAATAAATTCCGGCGCATCCCGGTGGATCGACCATTTGGCCTTGGCTTTGACCGCGCCACGCTCATCAATCGGGTTGCCGATCACATCCATGATGCGCCCAAGCGTCTCGGGCCCCACCGGCACGGAAATGGGTGCTCCGGTATCACGTACCGCCGTGCCGCGCGTCAGGCCCTCGGTCGCGTCCATCGCAATCGCGCGCACGGTGTTCTCGCCCAAATGCTGCGCCACTTCCAGGACCAGATTCTTGCCGTTATTCTCGGTTTCCAGCGCATTGTAAATCGCGGGCAGCTGCCCCTCTTCAAATTGCACGTCTACCACTGCGGCAATCACCTGGGTGATCTTGCCGACATGCTGGTTTTGGTTGGCTGCTGTTGGTTTTTTTGCCTTTTTTTCTGGCATAATCCCTGTCTCCGCTTCGTTTAACTGTTTGGTTTAAATCCTAAAATGTAAAATGCCTATTGTGCCTTGACCGTGCCCAGGCGTTCCTTTTGCTCACCCCCCAGCAAGAAGGCGACCACCTCCTTGGCATGCATATCCAGCACGGTATCGCTGCCGCCAATCGCAGTAAAATTACTGCTGACGACTTCCGCATCGGCCAGCACCGACCCGCTACCCGCATGGATCACTTTCACCTGCGAGGTGATGTTATCCCGCCCGGCGAGCACACCGGCAAAAAAGCGTGTGCCCGTGCCGCGCATGTAATAATTCTTCACCGTCACATCCACCAAATAGTCCGAAGGTGTGCCTACACCCCCTTGCGCTAAAATCTCGTGCGCGGCCAAATGGTTCTCCAAACTCGCCTTAAAACTGCGCGCCTGCAGCGGCGTAAAATCCGTATCACTTGCGCTAATATCATGCACCGAGAAACCGGGCACCTGGCCTGGATTCCATTGCAGGGCCTTGGTCACTGTGTGGGAGCTGGTGCAGGCCGCAAGCACCATCAAGCACACCAGCACCGCCATATTTCGTGCTATAAAATGACGACTCCACATATGATGCTGCTTTGGATGCATATTTCCCCCTATACTGCTTCTGCGCCGGCTACAATTTCGGTCAACTCGGTCGTGATCGCCGCCTGACGCGTACGGTTATATTGCAAGGTGAGCTTGCCAATCATCTCGCCGGCATTGCGTGTCGCGTTATCCATCGCGGTCATCCGCGCGCCCTGCTCACTGGCCGCATTTTCCAACAAGCCGCGGAAAATCTGGATCGCCAGATTCTGCGGCAGCAAATCCTTTAATACCGCCTCCTCTTCTGGCTCGTAGGCGTATGTCCGCGCCTCTTTTTCTTTCGCTTTGACGGCATCTTCTTCCTTCAGCTCGGGCAACTCCATCGGGATCAGCGCACGCGGCGTGACTTCCTGGGTCAGCGGGTTGATAAACCGGCTGTAAATCAGCGTACAGGCATCGATCACCTGATCGGCAAACCAGACTTGAATCTGTCGCGCCATCTCTTCAGCCATGCGGTATTCCGGCTGCGCCTGCCCGGCAAAATCATGCCGCGCGAGCACCTGGTCCGCATACGTGGATTTCAGCTGCTCAAAGCCCTTTTTCCCAAGCAGCAGCAATTTCACCTGCTGGCCCTTGGATTCCAGCGTTTCTGCCTGACGCTTCACCTCTTTGGCCAGCGAGCCGTTATACCCACCGCACAAGCCACGATCCGAAGTAATCGCCACCAGCAGATGTGTTTTGACCTGCGGCTTGCCCTGTTCGTTGCACCGCCCGGTCAGCAGCTCTGGCGCGTTGGAAGGGTCCACGCTGCGCGCCAAATCCACCAGCACGTCGGTCATCTTCTCGGCATAAGGCCGGGCACTTTCTGCGCGCTCTTGCGCCCGACGCAGCTTGCTGGCTGCCACCATCTGCATCGCTTTGGTGATCTTCTGCGTGCTCTTGACCGAGCCGATACGGTTTTTTAAGTCCTTTAAGTTGGGCATAGGTTAACTTCCCCCTGGTCTGGATGGCCCCAGCTTTGATGTATCAATGGCTCTTTCATCCGTGAGTGCCCTGTTGATGACTGTGACCACATCTTGCCAGGTCATCGCCTCAATAATAAAGGTTTCTGCAACGCTGGCCGTGGTCCCTTGCGTATGGTTTCCCACCTTCTCGATAAAGCGTACTATCGTGCCCTCAGCCGAAACTGTTGCATCATAATCCGCCTGCTCCCTGTCCACTTTAGCTTCTTGAAGCCCTTTTCGAATTATTTCTTTAATCTCTTCTTCTGAAGGCCTAGGGGTCTCCTCCACTAACTGAACCTGCGCTTTAATCTCTTCTTCTGTCCATTGCCTCTGTTCTTCGGATTTGCTTGCATTTAAACACACCACCGCAGGCTTTTCGATCATCGGTGCGGTTTCTCCGGTTTCTAACTTCACCATCGGATTAAATTCCACCTCAAAAGCCGCTGCCGGATGAAACGAACCTTCCATTTCTGCTTGCGCCACCAATTCGGCGATGACAGCTTCTGTGATTGCCTCTTTCAGGGGCTCTGATGGTTCGATAGGTTTCAATCGCACGCTACACTCTCAACTCTACACTCTCACCACTTAAAAGCACTAGCTCTTCGCAAAGACCTTCACAAATTGCTCAATAATCTTGCGCAGGCGTTTTTCGCTCTTCTCGCTTAAGGCGCCCTCGGTACGGATGGTCTCGAGCAGATCTTGGTTCTTATCATTGTGTAATTCGCCGAGCAATTCTTCCTCAAAGCGGTTGATATCCCCGACTGGAATGCTATCGAGATAACCGTTCACCCCAGCAAAAATCACGCAGACTTGCTCTTCGGCCAGCAGCGGGGAATATTGCGGCTGCTTGAGCAGTTCCACCAGGCGCGCACCGCGTGCGAGCAGATTTTGCGTGGCGGCGTCCAAATCCGAGCCAAACTGGGCAAAGGCTTCCATTTCGCGATATTGCGCGAGCTCCAGCTTGATCTTCCCAGCCACCTGCTTCATCGCCTTGATCTGCGCGGCCGAACCCACACGGCTCACCGAAAGCCCGACATTCACAGCCGGACGGATGCCCTTATAGAACAAATCGGTTTCTAAGAAGATCTGCCCATCGGTAATCGAGATGACGTTGGTCGGGATATAGGCCGACACGTCCCCCGCCTGGGTTTCAATCACCGGAAGCGCGGTCAGCGAGCCAGCACCGAGTTCATCGGACACTTTTGCCGCACGCTCGAGCAGGCGCGAGTGCAAATAGAAGACGTCGCCCGGATAGGCCTCACGCCCTGGAGGACGACGCAGCAAAAGCGACATCTGGCGATAGGCCACCGCATGCTTGGAAAGGTCATCGTACGCAATCACGGCGTGCATGCCGTTATCGCGGAAAAACTCACCCATCGCGCAACCGGTATAAGGGGCTAGGAACTGCAGGGGTGCTGCTTCAGAGGCCGTGGCGGCCACCACGATCGAATATTCCATCGCGCCTTCTTCTTCGAGCTTACGCACAATTTGTGCAACCGTGGAACGCTTCTGCCCGATACACACATAAATGCAGTAGAGCTTCTTGCTTTCATCCTTGCCCTGATGTGCCGTTTTCTGGTTCAAGAAGGTATCGATCACAATCGCGGTTTTCCCGGTCTGGCGGTCACCAATGATCAGCTCACGCTGCCCACGACCAATCGGAATCAAACCATCAATCGCCTTAATCCCCGTTTGCACCGGCTCGTGGACCGATTTCCGTGCAATAATACCCGGCGCTTTGACTTCCACCCGCGCGCGCTTCTTCGCCTTGATCGGGCCCTTGCCATCAATCGGATTACCAAGCGCATCCACCACGCGGCCGAGCAATTCCTTGCCGACGGGCACATCCACAATGGTCCCGGTCCGCTTGACCGTATCGCCCTCACGCACCTCTTTTTCCCCACCAAAGAGCACCACACCCACATTGTCTTCTTCCAGGTTCAGCGCCATGCCGACCGCGCCGCTTGGGAATTCCACCATTTCACCGGCCTGCACCTGGTCCAGCCCATAAATATTGGCGATACCATCCCCAACCGAAAGCACCTGGCCGACCTCGCTCAGTTCCGCCTGAGTATCAAAGTCAGCAATTTGCTGTTTTAAAATAGAAGCAATGTCGGAAGCACGAATATCTGGCATGGTCTTGTTTGAATCCTTGTGTTTAAAAAGTAAGAGAAAAGGGCGTTTAAGCCGTCGTTCGTAATTGTTGTTTGAGCCGATGAAGCCGTCCTGAAACCGAAGCATCGAGTAAGGTTGAACCCACTCGTAACGTCATCCCACCGAGCAATGTTGGGTCGGTCTGCATTTCCAACTGTACCGATTGGGTGCCCGTCACTTGCTTGAGCGCGGTTTGCAGGGCCTTTTTTTGCTTCGCTGAAAGAGGCGTGGCGCTGCATATCGCGGCGCGGGCTTCGCCCTTGCTCTTGGCATAGATATCCTCAAAGGCTTCGGCGATAGCTTCCGCCAACATCAGCCGGCGACGCGCAATCAGCTGCCTGCCCAAAGAGGCAACCGGCGTGCCAAACCCGGCCTTTTTGGCCAAGCTTTCCCACGCAGCCTGGGCCTGTGCGATAGGCAGGGTGACCTGACGCGTAAACACCGCAAACACCGCATCCTCACGCTGCCATGTTGCAAGCGTTTGCAAATCTTGTAAACATTGATCGGCGGCTTTTTGCGGCGTACAAAGCGCGAAAAGCGCCTGGGCGTACCGACGAGAAAGCTGACGAATCGATGCGTGTGTTACAGCCATAAACCTGATGCGATACGATAAAGTAAACTAGATACGGTTAGTGTCTAACGGCTAAAGCAGCATATGTTGCTTGAATCTCACCACAAAATAGTTGGTTTGCACCCGCAAACATGCCTTTTGTGCTTTTCGCCCATGCGGATGTTTTCCTAGCACAGCATCTGCGGCTTTGCAATCAGAGAATCAAAAGGATCGAGGGCCTGTGTCAACATTGCCTTGCGGCCACGCGTGGCCTTGCCTTCGCTTGCGCCAAATGGCACGGGAAAAAGCATCGCAGAGCACACACGCTCCACGTCTGCATTCTGTTTTTTGTTATCGCTGTTGCTTTTAAGCGTCGTTCAGGCGCTTTTTCAAGCCCTTGCCCGCTCGGAAATAGACCACGTTGCGCGAGCCAAGCTTGACCTTCTCGCCCGTTTTGGGGTTGCGCGCTTCCCGCGCTTCACGTTCACGGATTGAAAACGAGCCAAAGCCGCGCAATTCCACACGCCCGCCTGTTTTTAAGGTGCCGGTCAGCCGATCGAAAAACGTATCCACCAACAGCACCACATCCTTGATGTAGAGATCAGGATATTTTTGTTTTAAGCGCTTAATCAACTCTGATCTTGTCATCCGCCTAGCTCCGCCTCTCTCTTAAAAAACACACATAGGTAAGCTGCTTATACCACAAGCTTACGAAAGAAACAACAGCCCGTGCATCTGCAGCTTCGACCAAAAAGAGGACCAGCCTGCCATCTGTTTTTGTAGCCACATTTCAAGCTGTTTTTTCCGTGAAAGCAGCCGGTATTCCTTGATCTGGATGTCTTCGGCCAGCTGGTGGTTTTCCTGCAGCCAGGCACGCGCTTCCACCTCACCGCCAATGCCATCAATCAACCCATTGGCCACGGCCTGCATGCCGGTAAACACGCGCCCATCGGCCATTTTCTCCTTGGCGGCTTCGTCCAGATTGCGATGCTCTGATACCATTGAGAGAAACACCGCCTGCGAGTCATTGATCAACGCTTGCAGCATCGCCTCTTCTTGCGGCGTTACGGGGGAGGTGACCGAAGGCGAGCCTTTGAGCTCACCCGACTTAAAATGGTTGATTTTAATACCGATTTTATTGGCAAGCTCCGTGACATCCGGCGATTGCAGCAACACCCCGACCGAACCGGTGAGGGAAGTGCGCCGCGCCATGATATGCGCTGCGGGCAACGCCGCCATATACCCTGCGGAAGTCGCCATGCTGCCCATGACGGCCACCAAAGGTTTTTCCGTCGCCAAGGCTTTGAGCGCCTCATAGAGCGCTTCACCCCCTGCTGCCGTGCCACCGGGTGTGTCGATATGCACGATCACGCCGTGCACGTCCTCTTGCTTGGCGATGCCTCGTATCGCTTGCTGCTGCTCGTAACGGTTGGTCACAATGCCATCAATCACGATCCGGGCAATATAGCCCTGATCTTCCGGCAAAAAAGCCCCTTTCTTGCCTGCGCCGGAACTGGTCCATAAGGCTGCCACCACGCCGGCAAAAAGCACCAACACGGCGCACCCACGCCAGAATCGCAGGCGGCGTTTGAGCCGCATACGCGTCAATACCGAGTCTGCATCTACCATGATAGCCTATGATGCCTTGTGGATGCCGAGGTTTGCAAAGCCATGCAGGTTAGGCATCATCCGCGTCACTTGCTTCCGCCGCTATTTTGGCTTTGGCTTTGGTTTCAGGCTTTTTTTCGCCGGCTTCTTCTTGTTGCGCACGCACACTATCGAGTGCCACACCCAGAATATTCCCAAGCGCTGCACCGCTATCGGTGGAGCCATAGGCCTCAATGGCCTGCTTCTCATGCTCCTGCTCCAGCGCCTTGATCGAAAGCTTCACGGCGCGAGATTTCTTGTCGATGCTGGTGATTTTCGCATCCACACGGTCTCCCACTGAGAAACGTTCGGGACGGCATTCCACCTTATCGTTGGAAAGGTCACCACGGCGGATGAAGCTGCGCACCCCTTCACCAAGCTCCACTTCAATGCCGTTATCGTTGACCTCCACCACCTTGCAGGTTGCCACCTGACCACGTTTAAACTGGCCGAGTGACTCTTCCATCGGGTCTTTGTTCAGCTGCTTGATGCCAAAGCTCAGGCGCTCTTTTTCCGGATCAATATCCAGAATTTTAACCGTCACTTTGTCACCTTTTTGGTAGCTTTTCAGCACTGCCTCGGCATTGTCCTCCCAGGTGAGCTCAGAAAGATGCACCAAGCCATCCACCATGCCGCCAAATCCAACAAACAGACCAAAATCGGCGACGGACTGCACTTCACATTCCAGCACATCCCCCACCTTATGCTGCGACGCAAAGGATTGCCACGGATTGTCCGAACATTGCTTCATGCCCAGGCTCAAGCGATGTTTTTCCGGCTCAATTGAAAGCACTTCCACTTCCACTTCTTCACCCACCGCCACAATCTTACCAGGGTATACATTCTTCTTGGTCCAGCTCATTTCTGACACGTGCACCAGGCCTTCAATGCCATCTTCTAACTCTACAAACGCACCGTAATCGGTCACGTTGGTCACGTGCCCTTTATGACGCGTGCCCACGGCGTAAAGCGACTGGGCTTTTTCCCACGGGCTTTCGGTCAGCTGTTTCATGCCGAGCGAAATACGCTGTTTTTCCTTATCGAAATGGATCACCTTCACCCGAATGGTTTGCGCCACCGAAAGCACTTCGGTCGGGTGGGAAATACGTTTCCAGGAAATGTCTGTGACGTGCAGCAGGCCATCGACCGCTCCTAAGTCCACAAACGCACCGTAATCCGTGATATTTTTGACGGTTCCTTCAAGCACCATGCCTTCTTGAATATCGGAAAGCGCTTCTTCACGCTCGGCCGAACGGGTTTCCTCCAGCACCGCGCGGCGCGATACCACAATATTCCCGCGCTTGCGGTCCATTTTCAGCAGAATGAACGGCTGGGTAATGCCCATCAAAGGTGTGATGTCACGCACCGGACGCACGTCCACCTGACGGCCTGGCAAAAAGGCAGAAACGCCCTGGATATCGACTAAGAATCCGCCTTTGATCCGGCTGAAGATCACCCCTTGCACCGGTTCGTTTTTCTCGTAAAACCCTTCCAGGCTTTCCCACACCTCTTCGCTCACCGCGCGTTCACGGCTTAGCACCAGCTCATATTTATGGTTCTCAATGCGCTCCACATATACTTCCACCGTATCGCCCACGGCAAGGTCTTCCTGCTCGGCCAGAGGGAAATCTTTCAGTGGAATGCGGCCTTCGGACTTAAATCCGATATCGACTACGACATTTTCTTTTTCAATGGCCACCACTTTACCGGCGACGACTTTGCCCTCTTCAGGCATCTGCAAGACATATTGATCCAGCAGGGAAGAAAAATCTTCACCCGTCGAAAAGGGGTTTTCCAACTGTTCAATCACGCGTGCTTTCATATTCATGGTGTTTATCCTTGTTTTAAAACGTCTTGTGCCGCTTGATGTGCAGGCCTATCACCTTGGTTTCACGAGCGTTTTACTGTGATAGTAGACGTTTATATGTTGCCGACTTGCTCCCTTAAAAGCCGGGGTTGGGTTCTTTTCGTTACGCAAAACATCTGAAAGCGCCTTGATGCTTTAAAGCCAAGTGGGAGGCTTCAAAGCCAAGCATGTGGGCTACAGGCCGCACATGTGGTCAGGACGCAGGGGTCTTCATGATGTTTAGCACATGCTCAAACACGGCTTGTGCGTCCATCTGCGTGCTATCAATCTTGATCGCATCGTCCGCACACACAAGCGGTGCCACTTCGCGGGCCTTGTCACGGGCATCCCGTGCCTCAAGGTCGCGCAAAATGGCGTTCTTAGTAACGCTTTTTTGCGTCGATTGCAACTCTTTATATCGACGCTCTGCCCGCGTGTGGGTATCTGCCACCACAAAAAACTTGAAATCGGCCTCCGGACATACCACCGTGCCGATGTCCCTTCCATCGAGTAACGCGCCTTGCGAGGAGGAAGCCACGTGCCGCTGAAACGCCAACAGCGCGTCTCGCACCTCCGGCATGGCCGCCACGACCGAGGCCGCGTGTCCCACTTCTTCCGTGCGAAGATCATACTGCGCAAGATGCGCCAGGGTCAGGCCTTCGGCCACCGCGACCGCTGAGGCTTGCACCGGTTTGCTGGCCTCTTGAATCTGCTTGGCGGTCCATCCCTGCTGCAGGAGGGCTGCCCCGACGGCACGATAGAGCTTGCCTGTATCCAGATAGACCAACCCAAAATGCTCCGCAAGCCTGCGTCCAAGCGTCCCTTTGCCTGAAGCAGCAAGCCCATCAATGGCAATTAGCATCGCATGTCTCCTTCCCTCAACCGATACGATGCCTCAATCATAGCATATTTTTTTCATGATACACCACCTACACCCTTGATAGCAGTGTCTAGATGACTGCTTCGATTACGTACTAAAAAACAGCTCGGTAATCAGGTAGTTAAAGCAGAGGATGAGGATGGAGGCGCTGACCACGGCATTGGTGGTGGCTGCTCCTACACCTTGCGCGCCGCCGCGGGAGTAATAGCCGTGATAGCAGCCCATCAGTGCGATCAAAAACCCGAACACTGCCGCCTTGACCAGGCCGGAAAAGACATCCTTAAACTCCAGAAATTCAAACGTATTTTGCAAGTAGCTGCCTGGAGAAAAGCCGAGCTTGTGGATGGCCACCAAATAGCCACCATACACACCGATAATGTCGGCGATCAGCACCAGCATGGGCAGCGTGACGACGGCGGCCAGCAGCCGCGGTGCGATCAGATATTGAAACGGGCTGGTGGAAAGAGTGGTGAGCGCATCAATTTGCTCGGTCACGCGCATGGTGCCGATCTCAGCGGCCATGGAAGCGCCGACACGGCCTGCAACCATCAGCCCGGCAAGCACCGGCCCCAGCTCCCGCGTGATGGACATGACCACCACCGCGGCAATAGAGCTTTCCGCATTAAAGCGCGAAAACCCGGTATAGCTTTGCAGTGCCAGCACCATCCCGGTAAAAATGGCAGTCAGCCCGACCACGGGCAGGGAATAATAGCCGATTTCGAGCATTTGACGGCCGACGGCGCGCAGGTAAAACGGAGGGCGAAGCAGACCGTTGATGGCATGCGAGGCAAACAGCACGATCCGGCCGGTGATTTCTAAAAAGCGTAAAAAAACACGCCCAATGGCAGCAAGTGGATTCATGGTATAGGGCTTATAATGTGACTTGCACCAGTGATAACGACCGGAAGCGCACCTGGCAAGGAGGAAGTCGCGAGGTGCATGGGATGGGCCCTGGCTACAGGGCTTCCAGCACGACGCCCCCTTTGCACTTGCCACCGTCGTGCTGGAAGCCCTGTAGCCAGGGCCTATCCCATGCACCTCGCGACTTCCTCCTTGCCAGATGCGCTTCC
>JANQHP010000090.1 GCA_028282625.1 Rickettsiales bacterium
GGATGGCATAGAGAGGTCGGTTCATGATGGATCTCCGCGTTCTAGCTCCTGTGCGAGCGCTGCTGCGGCGAGCAAGGCACCGGCCTTGTTTTCGGTTTCCTCAAACTCCGCGCGTGGGTTGGAATCTGCGACAATGCCGCCGCCGGCCTGGACGTGCAACACGCCCTCCTTCACCAGCCCGGTGCGCAGCGCAATGCATGTATCCATCTGCCCTTCCGGCGTGATGTAGCCAACCGTGCCGCCGTAAAAGCTACGCGCTTCGCTCTCCAGTTCGTCGATAATCTCCATGGCACGGATTTTCGGTGCGCCGCTCACCGTGCCGGCGGGAAAGCCGGCAATGAGGGCATCCAGCACATCTTTATCTTCTCGCAAGGTGCCCTCCACGTTGGAGACAATATGCATGACATGGGAATAGCGCTCTACCACCATCTGCTCGCTCACGCGCACGCTGCCCTTGGTGGCGACCCTGCCCACATCGTTGCGCCCCAAATCCAGGAGCATCAAATGCTCGGCGCATTCTTTGCCATCGGCCAGCAATTCGGCCTCCAGCGCTTGGTCTTCGGCCTCGTTTGCGCCCCGCTTCCTGGTGCCGGCAATCGGGCGAATGGTGACCACGCCCTCTTTGACCCTTACCAAAATTTCCGGGCTGGAGCCCACCAGGGAGAAGGGAGGCTGGCCCGGCACCTGCAGCTGCATGTAAAACAGGTAGGGCGAAGGGTTTAGATGGCGCAGCGCGCGGTAAAGCGTGTGCGGATCGGAGGGAAAATCCACCCGCAGGCGACGGCTGGGCACGACTTGAAAAATATCGCCGGCGCGGATATAGGCTTTGGCTTTTTCGACGATCTTGGCGTAGGCGTTTTGGTCGATGGCAGCGGTAGCCTTGGCGCGTTGTTTGCCTTGCGCGCCCGGTGTGAGCGCTTGCGGGGGAAGCGGCGCGGCGCGGCGCAGCAAGTGCTCGGCGCGGTCCAGCCTTTTGCATCCTTGCTCCCAGGCTTCCTTTGGGCTGACGCCTTCTTGATGCCACACGGGCGTGGCGAGATAGAGCACATCGCTGACATTATCGAGCACGACCACCAGCTGTGGACGCATATAGACGGCCTCGGGAATGCCGGTGTGGTCGGGGTTGCTGTTTGGCAATTGCTCCATCTGTTGCACCATGCCGTAACCCATATAGCCAAACAGGCCAAACAGCATGGGCGGCATATGCGCCGGTAGGGTGAGGTGGCTTGCGCGAAGCAGCGCGCGCAGGCTTGCAAACGGCGCTTCAGGCAAGTCAGGCGCTTGGGTGCCGGGTGCACACGAAACGGCGCGTGCGCGGCCCTCTTCACAGATCCACAGCAGGTCAGGGTCGGCGGCCAGAATGGAATAACGTCCGCGCACCTGCCCTCCTTCCACCGACTCAAGCAGGACATGCTGCGGCCCCAGTTCCTGCAAGCTGTTTAGCAGCATGAGCGGCGTGATGCTATCGCACAGGAGCGTGCGCGTGAGCAGCTGCGGCGTGCCTTTTGCAAAGGCTTGGGTGAAATGTTTAAGATCCGGTGTGGTAAACATAGTTTAGGGAAGTGTGACGGACGCATCCAGTATCGTGACCGGATATTGGGTACGTAAATAGGCGACATATTGTGTGAAAAGTTCTTGCTGCAAGGCTTCACGCAGCTGACTTTGTTGCGCCGGGTCGGGGGTGTTGGCGACAGGCTCAATCGCCTGCAGGAGCGCAATCGCGTAGCCTTGCTTCCCAGGCAAAAGATGGGCGCTGCTGGTGCCGCCCACATCCTGCGCAAAGATTTCTGCCACCATCTTGGCAGGGACGCCTTGTGGCGTGGAAAAACGTGTGAGCCCTTCATGCGTCACAATGGAGGCATGTTTTTTCATCGTTGCATCCTTTCGGAGCGCCGCTTCTAGCGAGGTATATTGGCCTTCTTGCAATTGCGTGGCAAGGTTCTCTGCTTTTTCTTTGAGTGCGGCCATGCGTGCATCCTGCTTCCACAGGTCCAAGACGCGCCCGCGCACTTCATCAAGCGCACGCGGCCTTGCCGGTTCCCTGTCGGTGACTTCTACGATGGCATAATGCCTGCCATCCTCGTGCATCAACAGGTCGGAGACGCCACTATCGGGTAGGGCAAACGCGGCCTCAAGGAGCCAGGCTTTGTGTGGACCGGCCATATCGACCGCCTGGCCACCGCGCCCTTTGCCGTTTTGGTCCACGGCCGGGACGCTACGCAAGGGAAGCTGCAGGTAAGCGGCGGTTTCCTCCAAAGAAGCACCGCCGGCCAGCATGTCTTCCAAGTCGGTGGAAAGACGATAGAGCAACTCATCGGCCAGCACGGCTTCAAGCTCCTCTTGCAACATGTCGCGTACTTCTTCAAGCGGTTGCACGTGCGATGGCTGCACGTGGGCGACCTGGAACACGCTCCAGCCGAGCATGGTTTCGATGGGCGCAGAAACCTGACCTGACGTTAACGCGAACAATGTTTGGACCCCCTCTTGGCTTAAGATGCCCTGCTGTTCAAGTTCCTGCTGACTGTAGGTGCCAAACTCCAACTCTTCTTGTAGGGTGATGCCTGCGATATCTTTGGCGGATTCGAAAAAGGGCTTGCCCTCGCTAACCGCCCGCACCAGCGCTTTGGCGGCTTCTTCCGAGGCCAAAGAGACATGATGGAAGCGGTACCTTTTGGGGTGGCTAAAGCGACCAAGCTGCGTTTGGTACGCCTCCTGAAGGGCGGCCTCGTCCACATTGGCGGTGGCCGCGGCGCTATCTGGTGAGAGGATCACATAACGCAAAAGACGATATTCTGGCGCGTTAAACGCTTCCCGCCTTTGGTCGTAATAACTTAAAAGCTCGGTGCCGGTGGGATCGGGGACATCCTGGATGAGTGTATCGGGCAATATCAGCATGCGGATATCGCGTTGTTGCAGGGCATATTCTTGCTCCAGACGCAACAAGACATTGCTATCAAAGGGGACGGCCAGAGCCGCTTGAAGCAGCTGTTGCAGCTGTTGTTCCTGCCGTATTTGTGCGACAAATTGGGCTTTGCTTGTGCCCACCGATTGCAGATATCGCTCCAGCAATTGTGCATCCAGCTGGCCATTTTCTCCCTGCAAGGCAGGGATACGCCGAATGGTTTCGGCCAGCTGAAAATCGCTGACGGTCAAGCCCATATCGTGCGAGGCCATCTGCAGCAAACGCTGATGAATCAACTGTTCCAGCACTTCTGTGCTCAAGGCTTGTCGCTCCGCCTCGCTGAGCGTTTGGCCCATGGCACGCTGCATCCGCAGGCGACGGTTCACTTCGTTGCGCCAGGCCTCTCGGCTAAGGATGCTATCGCCTATTTCAACCACATCGGTATTTTGCTGGGGCGTAAACACATCGGCAATGCCCCATGCCACGAAACTGAGTGCGAGCAGGCCCACCAGTAAAATGGCCAACAGTTTTTGCAGTCCATGTGTGAAGGTGTTTGCCACGCGTTCAGGCTCCGTGTTGTGCTTGTCTTTTAAGTGGATGGGACCAGCTATCGGTGTTGAAACATAGTTTTTCCTTCCCCGTTCGGCAAGCATGAAATCTATTTATCGCACCGCTTTGGTGAGATGGGGTGTGTGCTGCTGCTTCTGCGGAGGGCGGAAGTGAATATTCTCTATACATCGGCCCATTTTTTCGTTATTGCATAGTCTGTAGGGATAGTAATCTATGGTATGATGAACGATCTGACTGAATCTCCCATCCTTTCCAGCACCATGCCCTGGATTGTGGCAAACTGGAAAATGCACGGCATGACGCCTGCCGTTCGGGAGTTGGTAACCCAAATTGCCCTGAATTACAGCGAGATTGATAGTTTGGTGCTGTGCCCACCGGCTACGGCACTTTATCAGCTTGGTAACACCTTTTTGGGGACAAAAGTACGCTTAGGGGCGCAAGATTGCCATGAAGAGCCTGAAGGTGCCTATACTGGAGACATCAGCGCGGCGATGTTGCGCGATGTCGGGTGCCACTACGTTATTTTGGGGCACAGTGAGCGGCGTCATCACCATCAGGAAGACGATGCGTTGATCCATCGCAAGATTGTGGCGGCCTATGAGGCGGAGCTGGTGCCTATTTTATGTGTGGGCGAGCAGGCATCCGAGCGTGAAGCCGGCAAGGCCGAAGAGGTGGTGGCCGCACAGCTCAAGGCCTGCTTGCCGCCACAAGCCGATAGCCACAACACGCTGATTGCCTATGAGCCGGTGTGGGCGATTGGGTCGGGCAAAACACCCCGCAAGGAGGATATCACCGCGATGCACCGTCATATTGTGGCGTGCCTGCAAGAGATGCTGCACTGCAACGATACGCCGCAGGTGCTTTATGGCGGTTCGGTCAAGCCGCATAATGCGAGCGATATTCTGACCACCGAGGGGGTGGATGGTGTGTTGGTCGGCGGTGCCAGCCTGGAGCCCAAAGCCTTTGCCGCGATTATTGATACCATGCGTAATTTGCACTCGGCGCGCCAACCTGTGGCGTAACAATTGGCATGTCGCTGCTGGTTGCCACCTGGAATGTCAACTCGATCAAGGCGCGGCTGTTACATGTGCAGCAATGGCTGGCGATGGCCAAGCCCGATATTTTGCTGCTGCAGGAGATCAAATGTGTGGAGGAAGCTTTTCCGACCGAAGCGTTTGAAGATGCGGGCTACAACGTGGCGGTGTGTGGGCAAAAAACTTATAACGGGGTGGCGATTGCTTCGCGTTGGCCCTTGGAGGATATCGTTAAGGTGCTGCCAGGGGATGAGGAGGATGAGCAGGCGCGCTATATAGAGGCGGTGG
>JANQHP010000100.1 GCA_028282625.1 Rickettsiales bacterium
TTCCATCACCTGCAACGCACTAAAAGGGTTTGGCGCACGGTACAAAGTCAGCATTTCCGCCGCCACCCGCTCACCTGAAAGCCTACGCAGATGTGCGGCCTGTTGCGCGCATGCTTGCACATCATCTGGGCAGAGCGGCACCCTGCCATACCATACCTGAAACCGAAACAAACGCAGAATACGCAGGCAATCCTCTGCAATGCGCGCCTTTGCCTCTCCAATAAAGCGCACCCGGCCTGCCAGCACATCGGCCTGGCCGCCTACAGCATCATGCAACCGCCCTTCATCATCCAACGAAAGCGCGTTCATGGTAAAATCACGCCGCATCGCATCCACTTCCCAATCCGTGGTAAACTGCACCTCCGCATGGCGCCCATCGCAGCGTATATCCTGCCTTAACGTCGTGATTTCCACATGTTCATACCCCGCCTCGCTAGGCAAAATCGCGACCACCGTGCCATGTGCCTTGCCGTAATCTAAAAGGCGACACCCCACCGCTTCAAGCCTAAGCTCCACCTCATCCGGCAGCAAACAGGTTGCCAAATCCACATCACGAATCGGCTTTCCAAGCAGCATATCCCGCACACAACCCCCAACATAACGGGTCGTGGCACCATCCCGATTCAACCACGCCATGATACGCGCGGCAGGATGCTTCAGCAGCGCCTGATATATTTCTGGCGAAATCCGTTCCTGCTTATTGCGCTGACTCATCGGAAATGACATGCCCAGGAACAAGCACCCCATCTTGGTAGGTCGCCGGTGCATAACGTGTGGGGGCATTTGCATCGGTGTAGAACCAGAAGCCAAACGCAAGCACCACCGCACCAAGCAATGTCGTCACCAGTGCTACCATAAATAGCTTCCTTTTACGCTCCGCCAGCGGACCTTCTTCTAGCGCCTCCTTGCCATGCTTGCGGCGCATATAAAGCCACCACAAGCCAAAAAGCAAAAGCGGCAGCAGCAAAGGCCAGAATCGTATCAGCAATTTGATCATGTACTCCTCCTAAAAAATCCTTGGCAAAAAGGCCTAATAACGCACCATCTCAGGATCTATCTCCACCGCCCACCGGTCGATGCCGCCGGTTAAATTCCCCACCGAGGCAAAACCCTGCGCCTGTAACCAGGCCGCCACCTGCCCGCTACGTATCCCATGATGGCAATAGACCACCACCGGCGCATCCGGGTCCAATATCTCCAGGGCTTCTGCAGACCGATCCATCGGGATATGCACGCCGCCCATCTCTACCAATTGCCGCTCCTCCTTGCTCCGCACATCCAGCAATTGCGGCGCATGCGCCCCCTCCATCCAGCGCTTCAGCTCAAGCGGCGCCACCGCATAAAGCCCGGAATCCGGTGGCATATCCTGTGATCTATTCTCTTTTTTCATCCGCAAAACAAATCTATTTTGATACGACCTATTTTAGGCACTTGGCCTTCTATATTGCATATGCTAAAGCACAAAAGAAACTATTTCAAAAAAGATCGTACCTACATGATAAAATACTTGGCGAATACCTATTGGTACGTGACTCATGCGACATGAGGCGATTCTTGTTTAATCTGGAACCTTTTTACCGTTACGGCGCCAAAGTGCTGGTGCGCTTATTTTGGCGTGTGCGTTTTGAAGGTTTTAAAGAACAGATCCCGCCCACAGGACCAGCGCTACTGATCGCAAACCATATCTCGTATTTGGATGGGTTGATGATCAATGCCGCCTGTCCCCGTCCTGTACGCTTTGTCATTGATGAAAAAATTTACCGCACGCCGGGCGTCTATTACTTTATGCGCCACAATCGGGCCATTCCCATTGCAGCCAACCGCAAAGCCGTCAGGCGCGCGCTACGAGCCGTCACCCGCGCCCTTGGCAAAGGCGAGCTGGTCTGTATTTTTCCGGAAGGATCGCTGACCTATACCGGGAATATGCGCCGCTTTCGCTTCGGCATTGAGTGGATGGTTGAGCAAAATGAAGTGCCGGTCATCCCGATTGCCATCAAGGGGCTGTGGGGCAGTATCTTTAGCCGGAAATATTTGGGCAAGCCCTGGCCTTTCCTGCCGCGCCGTGCGCCGTGGAAGCAGGTCGTCCTGGTGTGCGGTGAACCGATTCCGCATGAAAAAGCACAGATTAATTACCTGCAAAAACAACTGATGATGCTGAAAAACAAGGCGGAAAAACTTGAATAACAAGCATTATTTCCCTTCATGCGCCAGCAAACGCTGGTAAAAATCCGCCACTTTTGCCTTCACCTCATCCACATCCGGGCACTGCATCACTTCGCTTCGAAACGCTGCCGAGCCACTTAAGCCACTGCTATACCAACCCAGATGCTTGCGTGCCATCCGCATGCCCACATCCGTGCCGTAATGCTCCAGCATCGCCTCATAATGCTCCAGCACCAAATCGCGCTGCATAGCCAGCGAAGGTGCGGCTGCTTGCGCGCCACTACCCATGAGCTCCTCCGCCGTCTGCTGAATCAGCCACGGCTTGCCGTATACCCCACGCCCAATCATCACGCCATCCGCGCCCGATTGCGCCAAGCACCGCGTGGCATCCTCGGTGGAAAGAATATCGCCGTTAGCGACCACCGGCACGCTCACCGCCTCTTTCACCTGGCGGATAAAACTCCAATCCGCCTTGCCCTTATAAAACTGGCAGCGCGTACGCCCATGCACGGTAATCATCTGAATGCCCACCTCTTCCGCCATCTTCGCCAGGCGTGGCGCATTGCGGTTGCTGTCGTCCCAGCCGGTGCGCATCTTGACCGTCACCGGCACGTCTACTGCCTTCACCACCGCTTCCAGCACCTCCACCGCGCGCTTTTCATCCCGCATCATCGCCGAACCGGCGTGACCGTTCGTCACCTTCTTCACCGGGCAGCCATAATTAATATCAATGATCTGTGCGCCGCGATCGGCATTGAGTTTCGCCGCTTCGGCCATCACATCTGGCTCGCATCCCGCTAGCTGCACTGCCATCGGAAACTCCTCCACATGTTGGGAGCCTGCCTTGCGCCATACATCACGCGATTGCTCAATCATCGCGCGGCTGGCAATCATCTCCGAAACCACAAGTGCCGCCCCAAAACGCTTCACCAGTCGCCGAAACGGAAGATCCGTGACCCCCGACATCGGTGCCAGCAACACATGATTTTCCAACGCAATGGGTCCTATCTGAATGGACATTTTTCGTGTATCTGCTATGAAAAGAAAAGAGAAAGCCTGTCGCTTACATACATGAATTCTTCTTCTAATGCAAATAGGCCCAACCAAACGGCCGCACTGATCGTCGCAGGAGGCCGCGGCACACGTATGGCAAGCAGCCTGCCCAAGCCCTATCTTCCACTTGGAAACGCGACCATCCTGCGCCACACCATAGAGGCCTCCTACCATCACCCGCAAATCCAACAGATCCAGGTTGTGATCCACCAAGAGGACGAAGATCTGTACCAGAAAGCTACCCAAGGGCTCCATCTCCCACCTCCCGTCTATGGCGGAGAGAATCGGCAAGCATCGGTCAAACATGGGCTGGAAGCCCTGGCCGCGCATGCACCCTCGCACGTCCTCATTCACGATGCGGCCAGGCCCTTTGTGCCCGCCTCCCTCATCGATGCACTCCTGCAAGCCCTCACTACCCACGAAGCCGTGATCCCAACCTTGCCGGTTACCGATACCCTTAAACATGTCGCTAAAAACCACGTCACGCACACGCAAGACCGCGCGTCCCTACACGCCGCGCAAACGCCGCAAGGCTTTGCCTTCCCACTCATCCACAAGCTGCACCAACATGCCACGCACACACACCATACCGACGATAGCGCGCTAGCCGAAGCAAGTGATTATCCGGTCCACATCGTCCCTGGCAGCAAAACCAATATCAAAATCACTACCGAGGAAGACTACATGCTGGCGCAATCCCATTACCAGAACCACACGGTCAAAACCGGCCTTGGCTTTGATGTCCACGCGTTTGATAAGGAAGATACCACCACCAAAACCCTGCGCTTGTGCGGCATCGATATCCCTGCTCCTCACCCGCTTCAAGGCCACTCCGATGCTGACGTCGCGCTCCACGCACTCACCGATGCACTGCTTGGCACCCTTGCCGCCGGTGATATCGGCGAGCATTTCCCGCCTTCTGACCCGCAGTGGAAAAATGCGGATTCCACCCAGTTCGTGGAACACGCCCTCGCCCTACTCCGTGCCCAGAATGCAAGGCTAGAGCATATCGACCTTACCCTGATCTGCGAACAGCCCAAAATCACACCGCACAAACCCACCATGCGTGAAGCACTCAGCACGCTGCTCGGCCTGCCGCTTGCCTCCATCAGCCTCAAAGCTACCACCACCGAAGGGCTTGGCTTTACCGGCCGCGGAGAAGGCATTGCCGCGCAGGCCCTGGCCACCGTTCGTATCCAACAACAAGAGGCACATCATGCCCACTAACACACCGCACTTCCTCCACCCAAGCCGCTTGATTGCCACTTGCTTTGGCATCGGGCACCTGCCCTTTGCGCCTGGCACGTGGGGCAGTGTGTTCGGCTATTATCTCGTCGTGCAATTATGGTACGTAGAAATCCTAATCAACCCAGGCACCATGGCACCCGATCCGATAGGGATCAACCCCGCATGGCTCTTGCTCGGCGCCACCCTCTTCATCACCCTGATCGGCACATGGGCCTGCGAGCATTACGCCAAAACATCCGGCACATCCGACCCTTCCGAAGCCGTCATCGACGAAGTCGCCGGTATCTTTGTTGCTGCCACCTGCCTCATGGCCGGCCTCAACCTACTAGCACACCTCAACCCGGATATCTTCTTCTACCACCGCGCACTCTTCCCGCTATGGATGGTCGCAGGCTTTATCCTTTTCCGCTTTTTTGATATCCAAAAGCCCGGCCTCATCTCACGTGCCGAAAAAGCTAAGCCCGTTGGACTTGGGATCATGCTCGATGATTTGGTCGCGGGTCTCTTTGCTGGCATCGCCACGCTTATCCTCGTTGCCATCGCAGGCTACACCATCCACTAACCACCTCTAGACACTGTTATGTCATTATCATAACAGTGTCTAGCCATCCATATACGTACCCACCTTTTCGCGGCGATGCACATACACATTCATCAGCAAACCCAGCCCCAGCATCGTACCCAGCATGCTGCTCCCACCATAAGAAAGCATTGGCAGGGGCACACCCACCACCGGCAGCAAACCCATCACCATCGCCACGTTAATACACACATGTAAAAACAGCATCAGCGTCACGCCATAAGCGCCCAGCATCCCGAAACGGTGCTGGCAACTGGCCGCAATGCGCATGCCCGCAAAAAGCAGCAAGCCATAAAGCAGCAAGACCAGCATCGCACCCAAGAACCCCCATTCCTCACTCACAATCGAAAAAATAAAATCGGTCTGCTGCTCCGGCACAAAGTTCAGCTGGCTTTGGGTCCCTTGCAAAAAACCCTTCCCCCAAAAGCCACCCGAACCAATCGCAATCTTCGACTGAATAATATTATACCCATGCCCCAAAGGGTCCGCCTCCGGGTTAAAAAATGTATGCACGCGTGCCTTTTGATAGGTATGCATGTTCATCCACAACAGCGGAATCGCCGCTAGCATCAGCAGGCCCGCCACCATAAATTTCTTCCACCCCACACCGGCAAGAAACATCACGCCACCGCCTAGCGCCACCACAATCACCGCCGTGCCTAAATTAGGCTGCAACACAATCATCCCGGCTGCAAGCCCAATCATAATCACTGGCACCACACACACCACAAGACGCCGGATACTATCACGATGCACCGCATGAAAATAGCGCGCAAGCCCCACAATCAAACATAATTTGATCAGCTCCGAAGGCTGAAAACGAAAGCCACCTATCGCCAGCCAGCGCTGCGCGCCAAGCCCCCCTTCCACACCCAGAAACAACACGGCAACCAGCAAGACCAACCCACCGATAAAAAGCAGATACGCCAAGTGAAAAAACCACCGAATCGGCAGAAGTGCCAAGCAATAGACCACCGGAAGCAGCACCACAAAACGCACCGCATGTTTAAAAGCCCAGGGCTGCCATTGCCCTTGCGAGGCGGAATAGAGCATCAAACACCCCACACCCGTCAGCAGGGCGGCCAGCACCACAATAGATTGCGGAATTTCCATGCATTTGCGCACCAAAGCATATTGGTGTTGGCTCTCATGCATCCGCGCTTCCTTGCGCTCCCCTCTTGCCTTGCATATATTGTTGTGTAGCAAGCAAAATCTCCTTGCCCAAAGGGGCCGCCACCAACGCACCATACCCACCATGCTCCACCACCACACTTGTCACATAACGTGGCTTATCTGTAGGGGTATAGCCGATAAAAAGCGCATGGTACCGCTCCGAAGGATTTTTTGGTTTGCGGTCCCCATGGCTTGCCACCACCTGCGCCGTTCCCGTTTTACCCGCAAACGCAAGGTTGGGGTCTGTGACCCGGTGGGGATACACACTGCCTTCGCGTTCATTGACCACCATATCCATCCCCTGCATCACAATCTTGCGGTGTGTCTCGTTCAGCCCCATCGGCTCATACACAGGCGCCGCATAGCCAGGATGCTTGATAAGCTGAGGCACCACTTTCTGGTTCGTCACCAAACGGGCCGTCATCATCGCCAGCTGCAAGGGTGTGGTCGTCGTATAGCTCTGACCAATGCTCACACTCAGCGTTTCCCCCTCATACCATGGCTGCCCCAGCGTGGCTTTTTTCCACGCGCGCGTAGGCACCAGGCCGGGTCTTTCACCGGGTAGCGGCAAACCTGTGACCTCACCCAAACCAAAGCGGTGCGCCATCGCCGTGATGCGACCAATCCCAAGCTTTTGTGCCACACGGTAAAAATAGACATTGCACGATTTCTGCAATGCTTCAGCGGCATTGAGATTCCCATGGCCGGCACGATGCCAACAATGGTAGCGCCTGCCGCCAAAATCCACATGGCCTGGGCAAAAAATTTCTGTATCACCGTCTACCACACCCGATTCCAGCGCGGCCAGCGTCACCAGCACCTTAAACGTGGAACCTGGCGGGTAATGCGAGGAAAACGCCTTGCTCACAAAAGGACGGTCCGGGTTGCTATTTAACTGACCCATATAGCGATTGGTCACCCTGCCCTGCGCAAAACGTTCCGGATCGAACGAAGGCACCGAAACCATCGCCAGCACCTCACCCGTATAAGCATCCATCACCACCGCAGAAGCACTCTCCCCCTGCAAGCCACCTTTGCCAGTCAAAATTTCACCCACCTTCTTTTGCAGCGCCGCATGCAGGGTCACCTGCACATCCTCTCCCATGCGGCCTTCATCCTGCTTTAGCTCCTTCACATAATGCCCACGCGCATCCACCTCAATTTGGCGGTAGCCCGGCACTCCAAGCAATTGGTCTTCCAATGCACGCTCGGCTCCGGTCTTCCCAATCTTAAATTCAGGGTAGCGAAACACCGCAGAAGGCACCTTGCTGCTTTGCATCTCCTCCTCATTGGCACGTCCCACATAGCCCGTCACATGCGCGGCATGCTTGCCAAGCGGGTAGCGCCGAATCTGGGCGGTCATCACACGAATGCCGGGCAATTGCGTGGCGCGTGCTTCCAACGCCGCCACCTTCTCCCAACTCACATCCTCGGCCAACACAAGCGGATCCAACCACTGCTCCCGCGCAATAAATGCTTCTAGCAACGCCCGATAGGCAGCCGGCTCCAACTCCAATATTTCTGCGGCCTGGCGCAATATCTCCCGTGCCCGGCTTTTCTCCTGCTGCAGCCCTTGGGCCGTTTCATACACCACCTGGTAGCGCGGGCTGCTCCCTGCAAGCACAGCACCCTCACGGTCTAAAATACGCGCCCGAAGTGGCACATTGGGAAAAATACGTACACGATTACCCTCCGCCAAATCGCGATACGCCTGCCCTTCTACCAGCTGCAAATAATGCAACCGAAGGCCAAGCACCGAAAAAAGGCCCAGCTTAAGCCCGCCAAGCAGCAGCAAACGCCGCGTGATCCCCTGCGCATGTAAACGATCCAGCTTCATAAAGGATACTATAAGGCCGCAGCCGCTTCACAACAAGCAAGGGATGCACCCGCCTCTTCTTTTCACCATGAACAGGTTGATTGCCTCGAAATATGCCCTATATATAAAGCATCACCCTTTAAAAAAAACGCAACACAAGGCCCCCTATCATGAGCAACCAACCCGTTATTGAAGCACTCAACCAAGCACTGGCCGATAGCTACACGCTTTACCTTAAAACCCAAAATTACCACTGGAACGTCACCGGGCCACATTTTGTGACATTGCATGAGCTGTTTGAAACACATTATACCGACCTTGCCACCGCCATCGATGAGATTGCAGAGCGTATCCGTACCCTGGGTGCAGAAGCGCCAGGAAGCTACGCCGCCTTCTCCAAGCTCACGCACATCCAGGAAGCCAAACCCGCGACCAATGCTTCTGCCATGGTCAAAGAGCTTACACAAGACCAAGAAACCTTGCTTGCAACGCTGCAGAAGCTGCTCAAAAAAGCGGAGCAAAGTGAGGATATTGGCACCGAAGATTTGGCCACCCAGCGCATTGCCGTGCATGAAAAAAATCGCTGGATGCTCCAAAGCCTGCTAGAAGCCTAGGCCGCCCCTCCAAGGCTCCACCACAGCAGGTAGCCTGCGTAAGCCAACCCAAGCCATCCGCACACGCGCAGCAAACCAAGCTGCAACGCACCGGCAAAAAAAGGCAGCACCGCTCCAACCACCGGAACGGGCGTCAAGAGCAGCACAAACGACCACGTGGCCGCCCTGGAGCGGAACAGGGTAAAACGTTGCTGCCACCTATCCACATGCTCAAGCCACGCGCCAAACAGATAGCGCGTCAGGATATAGCCCAAGCTATACCCTACACACGCGCCCGCCATGCTGCCACTCCAACTCACCACGCACACCCACCACACAGGCGGCGCCGACTCAAATACCTGCAACAAAGGCAACACCAGCGGTGTGTGGACCAAGAAAAAAAGGGCGGACTTAAAACTGTCCAGCCAAAGAAGCACCAAAATATCCCAAGAAGGCACCACTAGACACTGTGGCTTAATATTGGCGGGAAATCACATAATGGGCCAGGTCACGCAACAATTCCGCACGGCTGCCGAATGAGCCGAGATGCATAATCGCCTGATCCACCAACATCTTCGCCTGCAAGCTTGCCTGATCTTTGCCCATCAGTTTCACATAGGTCCCTTTCCCGGTCGATTTATCCTGGCGTGGCGACCCATCTGGATTGTCATCGGATGTCACATCCAGCAAATCATCGGTAATTTGAAACGCCAGCCCTATATCATGCGCATACCCGCGCAATGCCTTGCGAGATTGATCCGGTGCACGGCCCAAAATAGCCCCAGCCTCACAGGAAAGAGCAAAGAGCGCGCCCGTTTTCATACGCTGCAAGCGCGCGGTTTCCTCAACGTTCAAATCATGGTCTTCGGCCATAATATCGAGCATCTGCCCACCGATCATACCCTTAATACCGCAAGCACGCGCGCAGGCACGCACCAACTCCACCCGCACCGTTGGGCTGTGGTGGGTATCCTCATCGGCCAAAATATCAAACGCCAACGTTAGCAAAGCATCCCCTGCCAAAATAGCCGTAGCTTCATCAAATTGCTTATGGCAGCTCGGCTGACCGCGACGCATGTCGTCGTTATCCAGCGCCGGCAAGTCATCATGCACCAAAGAAAAGGCATGGATGCACTCTATCGCAACAGCAGCACGCACCGCCGACTGGCGGTCCACACCAAACAAATTGGCGGTCACCATCACCAGGAATGGACGCAGCCGCTTCCCTTCCGAAAGGGCGGCATAGCGCATGGCTTCGGCCAAACGCCCTTCGCCTAGCGGCGTTTGCACCGACTTAGGCAGCAACGACTCGAGCGCCTCCTGCAAATACTCACTATGTTCGGTAAGAGCGTATTGTAGATGTGATACGTTCAAGGTCTTGCCCCCCGCAGACACGCATGTCTAGTGTGTTAACGGTGTCTAATCACGCACCACAAGCACCGAGCGGTCGGAATGGCGTACCACGCGTGCCGCATTGGGCCCCAGCAGATAATCTTTTAATTCCGGACGATGGGCCGACATAATAATCAAATCGGCATCAATCTTCTTTGCCGTGCTGATAATCGACTCATACACATTGCCTGTCGTCACAATGTGCTGCACCTTGATTGAATCCGGAATATGCGTATCCACAAATGTGTGCAGCGATTCGTTGCATTGCTTGATAATATCTTGGACCGCATGGTTGCTAAAAAACTGCCCCACAATCGCCATACCTGAATCGGGCACCACCGTCATCACATGAATATGGGAAGAAAACGCCTGGGCGTACTCAATAGCAACCTCCAGCGCGTGCTTACACGCATCCTGATGGGCCAGATCTACTGGAAACAAAATATTTTTATACATCGCATACCCTCTTCATTTTTGACTCACACATTGTGACGGCGCGCCAAAGGCGCTGCTAATTAAAGGATTGAATCGCCTGTAAACGCCGCCGACGAAGCATTTGCAACATTACCACAAACACAAAAACAAGCATAGCAGGAATATAAGCCAGTTTAGGGTTCGGCTGCTCTGCTTCTATCGCCACCGCGGTAATTTCATCGTCGTAATCAAACCCGGCCTTCTCCGCCGCACTATCAAAGACAATATCATCCACCAGCACACGGTTGCCTTCCTGGCGCACGATCAAGCCATAACGCTCAAGACGCGCAACACCGCCCATCTCATCGTTCACCAGCATATACGCGCTGGAATGCTTCTCATGTCCTCGACGTGTTTGCGTCAGGAAATCAATCCGCATGCGCTTGCCCGCTTCCATTTCATCCAAAAGATCCACAATATAGCGGTCTTCCACCGACTGATAAGGAGGAAAGAGCATATTCATCCACAACTGCGGCACAAACAACGTGACCGAAACCAAAAACAGCATCACCGTTTCATAAAAGCGATTCTTGACCAAGAAATGCCCCTGGAAAGCCGCAGAAAAAAGTAAAATAGCGGCCGTGGAGTAAAGGAAAATACCCAGCGCCTCCAGGCTAAAGACATCCACGCCCACCAGAATAATCTCGGTGTTAAAAATAAAGAAGAAAGGCAGAATCGCGGTACGAATACTGTAGGCAAAGGCTTGCAGCCCGGTATGGATCGGGTTTGCCCCCGAAATCGCCGCCGCCGCAAAGGAGGCAAGCCCGACCGGCGGCGTCACATCCGCCATAATTCCAAAATAAAACACAAACAAATGAATCGCAATCAGTGGCACAAACAGCCCATTTTGTGAGCCAAGCTCCTGCACCACATGGGCCATCAAGCTTGCCACCACAATATAATTCGCCGTGGTCGGCAGCCCCATCCCAAGCACCAGGCAAATGAGTGCGGTAAAAAGCAAAATCAAAATCAGCGATCCACCTGCTAACACCTCAATCACTTCGGTAAGCACCTGTCCCACGCCAGTCAGCGAAACCGTCCCCACAATAATCCCCGCCGCCGCGGTCGCCACACCAATGCCGATCATGTTGCGCGCACCGGCAATCATCCCATCGGTAAAGTCACGTATCCCCTGTTTGCAGGCGGCCATATACTCGCCCGTACCACGGAAAAACGCCTTGATCGGACGCTGGGTCAGCAAAATCACAATCATCAGGATCGTGGCCCAAAAAGCCGATAGGCTCGCGGAGCTACGTTCCACCATCAAGAACCACACCAACACCACAATCGGGAGCAGAAAATGCAGGCCAGAACGGATGGTGGGCCCAG
>JANQHP010000115.1 GCA_028282625.1 Rickettsiales bacterium
CACATGAGTGCGGCGTCGCGTTGCTCCTAGTCGTGCGTACTGCACTCCGGTTGAGGTGCCCATGCCGCTGCCATACTCCGTCATCCCGTGGTTTAACCACGGGATCCAGCATGATACGCTCGAGCCTTTCGCCTCTGGATCCCGCGATCGGTGTCGCGGGATGACGGAGTACTTACAACATGCCACTTGAAACGCACAACTCTCACTGCCCAACCACCCCATTGCCTTTCTGGGTGAAGTGGGCTATTTTGAGCAGCATAGAGTAAAAGAGGTCATTTTTGCCATGCATCACGCATCTGCGCATCGCTGCTACAACCATGCACCGCCGAAGCATCCTGCCGGCTTTTCCTTGGTCGAGCTTGGCGTGGTGTTGGTGATTATTGGGCTGCTGCTTGGGTCCGTGCTGGCCGGCAAAACCCTGATTGAGCAGGCCGAAATTCGCCGCGTCATCTCGGAATTGCAGGAAATTCGTGGGGGAAGCTATACCTTCGAATTGCAATATGATGCCCAGCCTGGCGACTTGGATAACGCCACCAGCTACTGGCCTCCGACCAACAGCGATGGTTCTTCTACCGGCTACAACACCGAAGATGGCGACAATGACGGCGAGGTCGAGCAAACCAACGAGGCTGGCATCAACGAATCGATTGTCGCCTGGCAGCATATGGCCTATGCCCAGATTCTAGAAGGCCGGTTTAGCGGCGTGTTGGGTGTGAACGGCCAGCCCTATATTCCCGGCGTGAATGTGCCTGAATCCCGCCGCAAGGGGGCCTTGTACCGCTTCTTTTATGTCACGACCTATAACCAGGAAGGCAACGCGATTGAGATAAGCAGCCTGCTGCCTGATAACAGCGACGCAGGGGGTGCGGCCCTCTCTCCGCAGGAAAGCGCGGTCATCGATGAAAAGCTGGACGATGGCATCGCCAATGCCGGGTTCATGATGGCGTTGGACGCGGTGGAGCTGAATCCAGATCCGCAAAATCCCACGCCCACCTGCTTGGTCAACGCGGTGGCGCTCGATTTTGCCTACAACGCCGCCGATACCAGCAAACGCTGCCGCCTTCGTTTTTACTAAGCTTTAACAGCGCCCATCGCACCTCTCGTGCAAAAATGCGGCGCGCGATAGATAGCCATATGCCCACTGATCCCAACCGTGTTCTGATTTTTGATACTACCCTGCGAGACGGGGAGCAATCACCAGGTGCGACCATGAACCTGGAGGAAAAAATTCGTATCGCCCAGGCGCTGGAGCAACTCGGCGTGGACGTGATCGAGGCCGGTTTTGCCATCGCCTCCAAGGGCGATTTCGCCGCCGTGCAAGCCGTCGCCAAAGAAGTCAAAGAAGCCGTAGTGTGCTCGCTGGCGCGTGCCCGCAAGGAGGATATTGAAGCCGCCGCCGAGGCGATCAAGCCCGCTAAACGTCCGCGTATCCACACTTTTCTTGCCACCAGTCCCATCCACATGGAACACAAGCTCCACATGGACCAAGAGCAAGTGCTCGCCCATATTCGCGAGAGCGTTTCCTACGCGCGGCAATTCACCGACGATGTGGATTGGTCGCCCGAAGGTGCCACGCGCAGCGAGCATGATTTTCTCTGTCGCGCGATTGAAACCGCCATTGCGTGCGGGGCGACCACCATCAACATCCCCGATACCGTGGGCTACACTACGCCACAGGAATGTTTTGATCTTTTCACCATGCTGAAGAACCGCGTACCCAATATCGAAAACGCCGTGCTTTCCATCCACTGCCACAACGATTTGGGCCTGGCGACCGCCAATTCCCTCGCCGCGGTGGAGGCCGGCGCCCGGCAGGTGGAGTGCACCATCAACGGCATTGGAGAGCGGGCGGGCAACACCGCGCTGGAAGAAGTCGTGATGGCGCTGCAAACCCGGCGCGACCGCATGCCGTATAGCACCGGCATCGACAGCACGCAGATCATGCGTACCTCGCGTCTGGTATCCCATATCACCGGCTTTGCCGTACAAAACAACAAATCCATTGTCGGCAAAAATGCCTTCGCGCATGAGTCAGGCATCCACCAGGATGGCATGCTCAAAAACAAGGGCACTTATGAAATTATGACGCCTGAATCCATCGGCCTGCACGCCTCGGAGCTGGTGCTGGGCAAGCATTCAGGCCGCGCAGCCCTCAAGGATAAACTGCGCGAGCTTGGCATCACGCTGGGCGACAATGCCTTTGCCGAGATCTTCGCACGGTTCAAAGCGCTGGCCGATAAAAAGAAGGAGATCTACGACGACGATATCCTGGCGCTGGTCGATGACCAGGCTATGAGCCATGGTGAGACCGTCACCTTTGGTAGTTTACGTGTGGAGTGCGGCTCCATCGGCGCGCAGATGGCCACGCTGGAGTTGCACGTAGAAGGCAAGAAGCAGGTCGCCACCGAAGTGGGCGACGGCCCGGTGGATGCCGCCTTTTCCTGCATTCGCACCCTGGTGCCGCACCAGGCCCGGCTGAAGCTTTACCAGGTGCAGGCCGTCACCGAAGGCATTGACGCGCAAGCCACCGTGATGGTGCGGCTGGAAACACCCGAGGGCGTCCTGATCAACGGAAGTGCCGCCGATGTGGACACCATCGTCGCCTCGGTGCAGGCCTACCTCCACGCGCTCAACAAACTGCGCCGCTACCAGGCCCGCATCCAGGCCCAACCCCCAGGAGGGATCTAAACTTCTTTCAATATCGCTCATGCGGCGCGGCGCGTCGCTCCTACTCGCGGGCTTTAAAAAGAAGCCCGCTCCGTGAGGTGACCATGCTACCGTCTTATATCCCCTCTCCCCCTTGGGGGAGAGGGAGGACACGTAGTGTCCGGGTGAGGGGGTATAACACGGAACACCGAACCCTGAACACGGACCCACCAACCCACAATTACTCACCACAACCCACCCTCACCCACCAGCTACCTACACGCATAGGCTGTTGACTTGCAAAGCAAAAGACGCTCTAATGCCACCTGGAGTTTATAAGGCTCCGGGGTGTCAACAACCTCAAAACACAAGCGGCAGTAGCAACTGCCGTGACCAAACTGCTACCCTTACGCCAACGCGTCGGGGTGGCGGCGTGATATAATAGGCTCAGGCTAAAAGCGCTGCAGCCGTTCTTGTGTTCGGTTTGTTGACACCCCGGCACCTGTACCTTCGTGTATTGGTGCCGTTTTGTTTGCGTGCGAACCAGAAGGAACCGCCATGCCAGTTTCCACACCCTTGCCGCCCGAAGAAGCGCTCGACCTCCTGCAAGAGGCCATGGAGATTATACTCACCTTTGCTGCCGAGCTTGAAATTCGCCCTCCCACCGAGGCAGAAAAGCACCTGCTCCGCCGCTTTGAGAGCCA
>JANQHP010000122.1 GCA_028282625.1 Rickettsiales bacterium
CGGCGGCCACCGACATTGCCTTTGCGCTTGGGGTTATCACCTTGCTTGGCAACCGTGTGCCCGAAACGCTCAAAGTCTGCCTGGTGGCGATTGCGATTCTGGACGACTTGGCGGCGATCATCATCATCGCGCTGTTTTATACCGAAAATCTCTCGCTTTTCTCCCTGGCGGTGGGCGTCATTGCCATTACCATTCTCACCATCCTGCACCGGCGGGGCGTCACCAAACTTTCGCCTTATATCATCACCGGTATTTTCCTGTGGGCGTGCGTACTCAAATCCGGTGTACACGCCACATTAGCCGGGGTGGTGCTTGCCTTTTTCATCCCGCTACGCGCGAAAAACAAGCTAGGCGGTTCGCCTGCGCGGTCGCTGGAACACGGGCTGCATCCATGGGTGGCTTACGCCATTTTACCGGTCTTTGCCTTTGCCAATGCCGGGGTATCGCTTTCAGGGCTCTCACTGGAGATGTTGATGCAACCGATCACGCTGGGTATTGCCGCAGGCCTCTTCTTCGGCAAGCAGATCGGGGTGATGCTGTTCACCTTATTTGGCGTTGCCATCAAGCTCTTTACCCTGCCCAAAGGGGTTAACTGGCAACAATATTACGGCATGTCCTTGCTCACGGGGATTGGCTTTACCATGAGCCTGTTCATTGGCACCCTGGCTTTCAGCGACGTCGAACATCAAACCGCGGTTCGGCTTGGTGTGTTGCTTGGATCGGCGGCCTCCGGGATTTTGGGGTATATGATGCTGCGTATGAACAGCCGCAAAAAGTCTTAACCCCTTTAGGCCGCCGAGGTCCCTATGGACGTTGTCGCTCTGTTTACCCAGAATCTGGTTTCCCCACCGATTTTGTTCTTTGCGCTTGGCATCATCGCCGGGCTGCTGAAGTCCGACCTCGATGTGCCCGAGCAAATCAGCCGCTATCTCGCCATTTACCTCATGATGGCCATCGGCTTTAAAGGTGGCGTGGCCATCGCCGAAACGCCGGAAATCACCTCTGAAATGATCTATACCATCTTAGCGGGCATCCTCACCGGCTTTACCCAGCCCTTCCTGGGCTATGCGCTGTTGCGGCTCAGTACCAAGCTGGATGTGCCCACCGCCGCGGCTGTTTCCGCGCATTATGGCTCGATCAGCATGGTCACCTTTGTCACCGCCGTCAGCTTTTTAGATGCCAACGCCGTGATCTATGCCGGCTATATCGTCGCCGTGCTCGCGCTGATGGAAGCACCGGCCATTCTCACCGGCTTGTTTATCGCCCATCGCGCCGAGCCCAAAACCATCAAAACCACTGAAAAAGCCACCTCCAAACTCAGCCGGGAAATTTTCACCAACGGCGCCATTTTATTGCTGACCGGCTCTTTCCTGATTGGCTGGGCCACCGGCACATCAGGGATGGAAAAAATGCGCGGCTTTTTTATCGACCCGTTTAACGGCATTTTAGCGCTATTCCTCATGGATATGGGGCTGCTCGTTTCCCGTCAACTGCACCATTTGCGCGAATTCAACGTGCGGCTGGTGCTGTTTGGCATCTACATGCCGCTGATCGGGGCAGCCGTCGGGTTGGGGCTTGGCAAGCTCATCGGGCTGGACGTGGGTACTGGCATGCTGTTTATCGTGCTGATTGCCAGCGCCTCTTATATCGCAGTGACTGCGGCCATGCGCCTGGCCCTGCCGCAAGCCAAGGCCGCCATCTATGTCCCGATGTCGCTGGCCATTACCTTCCCATTCAACATCTTAGTTGGCATCCCGCTCTATTTCGCGCTGGCAGAACATATCCTCTAATGACGCCACAGAGCCGGTTTCAGGCTCATTTTCAGGCATCGCGCCCAAGCTTAGCCACGCGCCTTTCATGCCGGCCTCCGGCAAACGCCGTGGTAAAAAACTGCTGCACACACTGAGCTGCCACCGCTTCGGTTACAACCCGTGCACCCAGCACCAGCACATTCGCATCGTTATGCTCGCGTGCCAAGCGTGCCGTCTCCGCGTTATGACACAGCGCCGCGCGCACATGCGCGTGACGGTTGGCCGCAATCGAAATACCAATCCCCGTGCCGCATAGCAGCACGCCCATCTCGGCCTGACCCGCCGCAAGCGCGTTAGCCAATTTGTGGGCATAATCCGGGTAGTCCACCGAATCACTCCCGTGCGTGCCCAAATCCAGCGTGGCATACCCCATGTCCTCCAACAGACCCGCCACATGCGCCTTAAGCGCCGGCGCGGCGTGGTCACCGGCCAGCGCCACGGTCTTCACATGTGCTAAAGATGCAGCCATCGCTTACGCCGCCTCTTCGGAAAGCGCCACGGTGCCAAGCACCTCCTGCAGCGCCTCCACAAAAGCCACCGCCATCGCCTCGCTATGCAGCGGCGTAGGCGTAATCCGCAGGCGTTCCGTGCCTTTTGGCACCGTAGGGTGCTGAATATGCTGCACAAACATGCCATGCTCCTGCAACAGCCGGGCAGAAACCCTTCGGCAACGCAGGGCATCCCCTATTAGCACCGGCAGAATATGCGTCGTGGAAGAAGGCATAATAGGAATGCCTGCCGCGTCGCATAGCTGCCGCACATGTTTGACGCGCGCATGCAACGCCTCACGCTCAGCACTTGAATGCTTCACATGCCTCACACTCGCCAGTGCACCGGCTGCCAGAGGAGGCGCCATCGCCGTAGTAAAAATAAAGCCCGGCGCGAAGCTACGTACAAAATCCACCAGCGCAGCACTGGCCGCAATATAACCCCCAATCACGCCAAATGCCTTGCCAAGCGTGCCTTGCAGAATATCCACCTCTTGCTCCACGCCCAACTCCTCGGCCTTGCCACCACCGCGTGCGCCATAAAGCCCCACCGCGTGCACCTCATCCAAATAGGTCAGTGCCCCATATTCCTTGGCCAAAGCGCAAATCTCTTTGATTGGTGCTACATCCCCATCCATCGAATAAATCGACTCAAACACAATGATCTTCGGTCGATCCGGGTCCGTTTGTGCCAGCAACGCACGCAGATGCGCCACATCGTTATGGCGGAAAATATGCTTCTTCGCCCCACTAAAACGCACCCCTTCAATCATGGAGGCATGGTTGTGAGCCTCCGAGAAAATCCCGGCATCGGGCAGGTGCGGGGCCAATGGCTGAATCACCGTCGCGTTGGTCACATAGCCTGAGGTAAACACCAGCGCCTGCTCCTTACCATGCAAATCCGCCAGCTCGGCCTCCAGCGCAACCAACGGGTGGCTGGTCCCTGCGATATTGCGCGTACCGCCCGCGCCGGCCCCCATCCGGTGTGCGGTATGCGCGATCGCCTCCACCACTTTGGGCAACTGTCCCATGCCCAAATAATCGTTGTTGCACCAGATGGTGACCTCGCGACCATGCGAATGATCATATGCTTTGGGGAAATGCCCCACCATCCGCTCCAGGTCAGAAAAAGCACGGTACTGCCCCCGCGCCTGAAGCAGCTGCGTGCGTTGCCTGCAAAAAGATCCGTAATCAAACATCACCCTACCCTATCTAGCATGCAAGCGCTGCAAAATAAAGAGAATCAGCGCCCAGCACAGCAACGCCACCATTTGATGCGCCGAGGCAAGCGGCAACGGCACCTGCTGCAGCAAAGTCACCACCCCAAGCGCATATTGCACCACAATCACGAAAATCACCGCCTTGCCCGCACGTTGCAACATCGGATAGCCCTGCTCCTGGCACAGGCGAATGCCAAGCAGCACACACAGGACCGTAGGCAGCACCGCGTACCAGCGATGCACAAACTGCACGGTCGGCAAATGCTCGGTCAGGTTGATATACCACGGGTCTAAAAACCAGATATCGCTTGGCACATATTGCCCAAAAAGCCAATGTCCTTCCATCGAAGGCCATTGGTTATGCAACAAGCCGGCGTCCCACCCGGCCACCAGCGCACCGAGCAATATCTGCACCGCAAGCGCCACCAGCGTGGCCCATGCCAGGTCGACCGGCGGCAGGCTTGGCGAAGGAGGAAGGCGCGAGGGAAAATGCCGCAACGCTTCCCAAAACAACAGCGCAAAAAGCAGAAAGGCAAGGCCCAGATGCGCCGCCAAGCGATAAGGGCTCACGCGAGGATCGTCCACCAACCCGCTTTTGACCATCCACCAGCCCATCACACCCTGCACGGCACCCAGCAAAAAAATCGTCACCAAACGCAGCGTATATCCAAGCCCAAAGCCACGCGTGCAGGCAAACCACACCAGCGGCAACAGAAAAACCAGCCCGGTGATCCGCCCCATCACCCGGTGGATATATTCCAGCCAAAAAATGCCCTGAAAACCCTCCACATCCATATCCGGATGCGTGTAACGAAATTCCGGGCTCTGCTGGTAACGCGCAAACTCCGCCTGCCACTCGGTGGCCGAAAGCGGCGGCAGCCATCCTGTGATCGGCTTCCATTCCACCATGGAAAGCCCGGAACCCGAAAGGCGCGTCCATCCACCCACCAGCACCATCAGCGCCACACACAAGCAGCACACCAGCAGCCAGTATCCCACCGCTTTTTGCGGATGAAACCGACGAGGAGATACCACAGAAACCGTGTCAGAAGACTTCAACGCCACAACCTTCCCTGCTTAAAAAACACAGGCAGCATAGCCGATCACCCGCCCCTTGCCAATAACAGAGAGGGCAAAAAACACCCGATGCAAGCGGCAAGAAGCTAGACCCTGCGCTCAAAGACTGTGAGAACGGTGTCTAAACTCTCTCAACCCCTGGCAGCACCCATACCCCGTGAGGCGGCAGGCATGATCAAACTCCGCGGGTTGGTGCGGCTCGCGTTGAGATGGTCCAGCAATGCATCACACTCCTTCAAATCCCGCTTCTCCACATCCGCAGGCGTATAGCGGATAATTTTGGTGTTTGCCACGGCACGCTCAAACAGCTCGGTGATGGAGCCCGTGATGATGTTGCCCTCGCGATCCATGCACCCATTTTGCACCAACACACTATATTCCTGCTCTGTTAGCTGAGCGATGGAAAGCCCCACCTGGCGTAACACCGCATTGGCTTCTTGTTCCATCTGCGCAAAAAAAGCCAAGCGCTCTTTATCCTCCACCAGCACAGCAACGCCTGCTTCCCGCAGACCAGCACGGCTTTGTTTTAACCTATATCGAAAATCAGGACCCCGTTCATTCTCCCCATAGGCCAATGCTGCCGTTTTGGCATCATCAATGCCTTGCACCGCACCAAAAACCAGATGCGTTGTATGGTCAAGAAAACCCACCTTATGCAAGTTTGCAACCAAAGATTCCTCGCTGTAAGACTTTTCAACCACACATCCCAAAACCCGGCTTTTGGGACTAGCGGTATGAAGATAGCGCGTTAGATCACGCACGGTGCGACCGGTCTCCACTACATCATCCACCAGAATATAATTGGCATCTGGCACCTCCCCAGCAAACGAGCTGAGATACACATTGTTTCCTGTTCTGAGATGATTAAAAAACGTCGCAAATATCTTGGTAATACCTTGATATATAGGAAAATTCAGCACCGATGTCAGTTTTTCTGCCGTAGGTGTTTGGTCACTTTTTTCTACTTTCCCACCTTCATTGCGATACTATCCACAAACCGGCAGCAACAGGGTCGGCAACGCAGGATCCCTGCGTCCCAGCAGCGCTTTCCTATCGCGTTTTGCGCCTTGAATCTCTTCATTAATTTCTTTTTGGTAAGAAAAAAGGTAACTCTTACGTATTTCATGTGGTTCGCTTCTAATTTGTGCAGCAGTCACCCGCTTATCATTCGCACGCCCGATACTCTCCAGTTCCAAAACCGGAAAGTCACCCGTATCTTCTAACGGATTCCATGCTGGGTTTTCATTCAAGGGCAGATAGTGCGCAAGCGCCGTTTCCAGATCCTCAAACGGCGGCTTGGGTGTCACGCGTAGGGTTCTTGTATATCTCATGCCACACATCATAGACTCTATCGCGTTAAAAAAATATGAAAGAGAGGCACATCCAGCAAAAACAAGCTCCCACCACACCACCCTCCAGTAATCTGCTTGACAGGCACCCTTAAACCTGCTTTTTTAGACTCATCAGTCTAAATTATGAGATTTGCACATGTCTTATCGCCTTGTGATGACGCCACGCCTCCTGCTATCGCTTCTGTGCCTTGGCGTGCTGGCGCTCTCTATGCCAGCCCTTGCTGGCAAGGCAAAACCTTACAAAGAAATTGATGCCAAAGAGCTCATGGCCATGCAGGCATCGCAGCACAACCTGGTTGTGATTGATTCCCGTGGAGACAAACATTTTGATGGGCAGCTCATTGAAGGCGCGGTGCACCTGCCTGTCAGTGAGATGGAAGCATCCGACCTTGCCAAGCTCGCGCAAGAAAAAGAATCCCCGCTGGTGTTTTACTGCTCCTGCCCCAAATGCAAGGCAAGCGCGTTTGCCGCGCATAAAGCCGCGGATACAGGCTACGTCAATTTGTATAAATACACCGCCGGCATAGAAGATTGGCAGGAAAAAGGCCTGCCCACCAGCAAGCTATAACCGCCAAATTATTACCAAAGCGTCGCGCTTAAAAAAACGTATCGCGCGAAAACAAAAGATTCGACCAGTGTCCCCTTGGGTCTCTTGCCTCACGGCAGGAGGCCCCTTTTTTTACAGGTTGGAAAAAACCGGCCGCATCCTCATGTGTCGTGGGTCAGCCACCCAGCTCCAGCACAAACCACATGCGGCAGCTGGCATCCTCATTGTTGCTTAGAATGTAGTTGACCGGCGGCGCGGTATTCCACACATTATCCACACACGTGGTCTTAAGGATCGCGTTGGTCGCATAGACCGAACCGGAATCGGCAAAACCATCGTCAATCTTGGCATCCAGCGAACGTGCATCTAGCGTGGAAAGCCCACCCCCGGCAAAACTATCGGTCGGCGCAATCGATCCCATATGCAAATAGGTATTGGCAAAGCGCGTGTAAAGCGTTTGGTAATACGCCGTGTAATGCGTGCCCGTGATTGAGCCAAGCGGCATCGTGACACCCGG
>JANQHP010000135.1 GCA_028282625.1 Rickettsiales bacterium
CGCGCGCCGTAGTGCCGCTGAAAGCACCCCACCCACTTTGCGCGGTGCACCCTCCTTGGTGAGGAAAAAATCCGTATAGCGATCCAACATCGCATGCCGCTTGTCCTCTGTTCCTTCCAACCACTCCTGCAGCATCTGCCCGTGCGCCTGCTCTTTGGCATTGCCGCCTACCAGCCAGGTAGCCAGTGCTTGGCAAATCTTCGCCTCCTTTTTAGAAAAAACACACAGCTCGTCCGCTTTATGAGAAGCAAGCGGGTCCACTGGCAGCGCCAGAAAATCGGCAAGCTGCCGTTGCATGGCAGGTATATCATAGCGATGCTGCAAAAAATAATGCTCCCACTCCGCTCTGTCTTGCATCATGCTGTGGAGCAGAGTCTGCAGCGTCGTCTCATGTAGCTGGCTTGCAAGCCCTATGAAAGCGTGTTTGAGCGCTGTATCCTCCGTATGCTCCATTTGCACCAACAGTTGCTGCCAGGCAGATTGCATCAGCTCGCGGCTGGTTTGCTCATCCATCACCTGAAAGTGGGGCAAAAGTTGTGCCTCCAGTGGAAAGCGACGCAACAAAGATTGGCAAAATGCATGCAGCGTTTGTATCACCGGCCGACTTTCCTCCTCCAGTGACGCAAAAAAAAGCTGCCGGGCACGCTGCATCACTTCTGCTGAAGGAGGGGCGCCCTGCAAATCCTGCAACGCTTGCCTCAAGGCCTCATCGGGCATCAACGACCAATTCTGCAACGTCTTCTGGATACGCATCAGCATTTCGGCCGAAGCCGCCTTGGTAAAGGTCAGGCACAAAACCCCTTGCGCCGGCACGCCTTCAAGCAAAAGACGCAACACACGGTCGGTCAGCACCTTGGTCTTGCCCGTACCGGCATTCGCGCTCACCCAAACCGAGTAAGCCGGGTCAGAAGCGCGCTGCTGGGCCGTATCCTGATGATTCATGCGTACTCTTCCAGCCATCCCTTGCAAAACACGTACGTTTCAAGAAAAAACTGGTGGTAGGTGATTGCATCTGGTAAAAATTGACCCATTCATTCTTACATCCTTCTGAAGGAGTCCGCCATAACAAACTACCTGCACCACGGGGACCTCCCCACCACCATTTCGCTTCAAGATGGCCCGCTCGCCGTGGATACCGAAACCACAGGCTTACAAATCGCAGGGCGTGACCGACTCTGCGTGGTACAAATTTCTGATGGAAACGGCGATGCACATATCGTGCAGCTTGCCCCAGAAGAGTATGCCAAGGCGGATCACATCAAATCGGTGCTTAGTGACCCCAAAAGAACCCTCATTTTTCACTATGCCCGCTTTGATATGGTGGCCTTAAAACGGTACCTAGATATCGACCTTCCCTCGGTCTATTGCACCAAAATTGCCTCACGCCTGGTGCGCACCTATACCGATAAACACGGCTTAAAGGATTTATGCCGTGAGTTTTTAGGCGTGGAGCTTTCCAAACAGCAGCAATCCTCCGACTGGGCCTCTGCCAACATCTCCAAAGAGCAACTCCACTACGCCGCCTCGGATGTATTGCATCTCCACGCGCTTAAAACCACGTTAGATAGCATGCTTCTGCGTGAAAACCGTATGGATCTGTTCACCCAATGCTGCAACTTCCTCCCCACACGTGTGGCACTCGACCTAGCCGGATGGCATGAAACCAACATCTTTTCTCACGCGTAATGTCTGACATTTCCGAACAGGAACAAACCCTTGTATATAACCGTACCTTCGCACGGCATTCGCGCCTGATTGGAAGGTTGCGCCTCTTGGTCTTATTGCTCATCGTGTTGCTGGTGGCAGCCTTGCTGATCTGGCCTCTCACGCAAGCCGGGCAAAAGCAGTTTAAACTCACAATGCACAGCACCCAGAAGGATGATCAGGGGGTTTTTTCCCCACCATCCTTGATCGAAAACGAACAATCCCACATGGTCAAACCGCGCTTTTATGGCTTGGATAAAAACAAACAGCCCTATAGCATCACGGCCGATGATGCCGTGCAGCTGACCGAGCACCATTTTCGACTTACCCAAATTGCCGCCGATATCCTCCTTAGCGACGATGGGTGGATCACGTTACTCTCCAATAGCGGGCTCTACGACGCAGAGAAAAAAACCCTTTCTCTGCAAGGGGATGTGAACATGTTCACCGACCAAGGGTATGAATTTTTTACCGACTCCGCCCATATTTTGCATGCAGAAGGCAGGGCAGAAGGCAACGAGCAGGTCATCATTCAAGGGCCACTTGGTACACTCGTAGCAGGTGGCTTTACCTTAGAAGAACAAGGCAGCGAGCTCTTTTTTGATGGAGGCGTTCAACTGAGCAGCGCCAATAAAGAAGAGGCCACACCTTAAAATGCGCAATCTATTTCACATAGGCATAGTACTTGGGCTTGCATGGCTCTGCACCTTGCCCCTATCGGCGCAAGCACAATTTCCTCTACACGATATCAAAATCGACCACCAAAAGCCTATTCATGTGCAATCGATGACGCTAAATCTCAAACCCAATGAGCAGAAGGCGATTTTCGCAGGCGACACCAAAATCACGCAAGATAGCCTCACCATCGAGGCCGCCACGCTCACCGCATGGTACCACAACAAAGAAAGCAAGCAGCGCGTGAATGAAGCGATCAACAACAGCAACCTTTCTCGCTTAAAGGCCGATGGCTACATCACGCTTAAGCTCCCGGGTCGCAAGGCCGAGGCCGACCAAGGAATCTATGACATTGACGCAGGCTATATCGAGCTCATCGGCAATGTGGTGTTAACGCAGCAACAAAATGTCCTCAAAGGCGAATATTTCACCTACAATGTTGTCACCGGCATCAGCCGCCTGCGCAACGCCAAAACCCCAACCAATGCAGCAAACGATACCGCGAAGGATGCAAGCACTGACGCAGCATCAACCAGCGACCCAACCGAAGCCACGCCGTCCACAAACACACGCGTACGAGGCCTGCTCATCCCCACCAAACGTCCGGAAAACCCTGTAGAAAACCTGCCCAAAACCACCGAACCCTCTTTAGATAAGCCCGCCACCACAACAGCACCTGCCACGCCGAAGAAAAAACCGGCCGCCCCGATCGTACCAGAAACACCCACGCCATAACAACGCACCCATGCCCAAAACACCACCATCCACGCCCAATAGCAAAAGCACAGAAGGCAAGCCCAAACGTGGTTTAAGCCATATGCTAAGCAAAATCGGCACCAAAAAACCCAAGAAGACCGACAGCGCGCCCAACGCACCCGTCAACCTCATTGCCTCCAATGCAGGCCTTGCGGCGCATAATTTGGCAAAGAAATACAGCAACAAGCCAGTCGTACGCGATGTCAGCCTTACCGTTCAACGCGGCGAGGCCGTCGGCCTTCTCGGTCCAAACGGTGCTGGCAAAACCACCTGTTTTTATATGATCAGTGGCCTGGTGCACCCCGATGCAGGCCAAATCATTCTCGATGGCAACCCTATCACAGCACTGCCTATGTACCGTCGCGCCAGGCTTGGCATTGGCTATCTTCCGCAGGAAGCCTCCATTTTTCGTGGGATGACCGTGGAGGAAAACATCTGGTCCATCCTGCAAGTCTCTGAACCGGTCGCGGAAAAACGTCGCGTCATGCTGGAAGAACTCCTGGCAGATTTTTCCATCCTGCATTTGCGCAAAATCCCGGCACAAGCGCTTTCAGGCGGTGAGCGCCGTCGCGTGGAAATTGCCCGCGCGCTCGCCTCTTCCCCGGCCTTCATCCTGCTGGATGAACCTTTGGCCGGCATTGACCCCATTGCGGTCGGCGACATTCGAGATCTGATCAGCCATTTGAAAGACCGTGGCATTGGTGTCTTGATTACCGACCACAATGTCCGCGAAACCCTCGATATTGTCGACCGTGCGTATATCATTCACGATGGAAGTGTCTTGGCGGAAGGCCCACCAGATGCTATTATCAACAACAAAGATGTGAGGAGAGTCTATTTAGGGGATGCATTTCGTTTGTAAGCGTTTCCCCGCAAACAAGAGGCAACCATGAGCAATGCAAGCCTACGCCTAAACCTGCAGCAGCGTCAAACACTCCACATGACGCCACAATTGCAGCAATCGCTCAAGATGCTGCAATATTCCACGCAAGAACTTTCGGATTATTTAGAAGAAGCGCTTGAGCAAAATCCTCTGCTTGAAGCCACCGAAGAGGATCACGAAAGCCACACAGCCGAGCCGTTGGACCCGGCAGACCACGAGGGCGAACCTACGTCACAAGAGCCTTCCAAAAGCCAGGATGTGCTCGAAGCCACCGAACATGCTTCCCTGGAGCATCAGCCAAGCGAAGTGCTGGATATGGAAGACCCGATCGAAGAAGGGCTAAGCTCGCCCGCATCCCACAAAGAGGATGGGCTTTCCATGCAACATATGCAGCCAAAACACCATGCGTATGATGGCCCAGAAGATATGATGCAAAATCTATCTGGCACCATCACGCTCAAGGAACATCTCTACAACCAGGTCGAAGCCGATTGCACCAACCCTTCGCTGCGTTTTGTGCTCTATGCCTTGGTCGATGCGCTGGATGAAAACGGCTACCTCACCACCGAAAATACGGTACTTGCCAAGCAGCTAGGCAGCGACATCACACTGATTGAAGAAGCTAAATCGTTTTTGCATGGCTGTGATCCGGCCGGAGTCGGTGCTGCCAATTTGCAAGAATGCCTGCGCTTACAATTAGAAGACCGCAATCACCTGGATCCTGCGATGGAGCGCTTGCTCCGTCACCTTGATCTTGTGGCCAAGAGGGAAACCAAAAAGCTTGCAAAAATTTGTCAGGTGGAGGAAGAAGATATTCTCGATATGTGCCAGGAATTAAGGCTGCTCAACCCCAAGCCGGGCAGTCTTTTTGCAGAAGATATTGCCCAGCAGGTCCTCCCTGATATGCTCGTGCAACAAACCAAAGAGGGGCATTGGGTGGTGGAGTTAGACACCAGCCGTCTCCCGCGTGTGTTGCTGAACAACCGCTATATCGCCTATGTCAAAAATCAGGCACGCACCTCGCAGGAAAAAGATTACATCGTGCAACAGCATCAAGAAGCCACCTGGCTGGTACGCAGCCTGCAGCAGCGCGCCAATACCATCTTGCAGGTGGTCACCGAACTGGTCGCGCAGCAGCAGGCCTTTTTGGAGCGCGGCATCCACTTCCTCAAACCACTGACCTTTAAAGATATCGCACAGAAAGTAGAGATGCATGAAAGCACGGTCGGAAGGGCCGTTGCAGGCAAATACGTGGCCACACCAAGGGGCACCTACCCCCTTAAATATTTTTTCTCCTCTGGCATAGGGCACCATTCGGGCGAAGAGTGCTCCAGCAAAACCGTCCAGCACATCATCGGCGAGCTGGTGGAAGCCGAACCACCCACGCAGATCCTCTCCGATGAAAAAATCGCCACATTGCTGCAAGAACGCGGCATGCACATTGCCCGCAGAACCGTTGCCAAATACCGGGAGCAACTCGGCATCCCCTCTTCTGCGGCGCGCAAACGCCAAAAACGCGCCGCGCTTTAACCATGAACCCATCCCCTCCTACCTATGCTGATTTGTGGGCCCAGTCTGCTGATGTGCTGGAGTATTTATGTGCGCATGGAGCCAAACTTGCTCTAGCAGAATCTTGCACAGGTGGGCTTGTCTCCTCCTTGATGACCACACATCCTGGGGCATCTCATGTATTAGAATGCAGCTACGTCACCTATAGCAACGCCGCCAAGGAACAAATGCTAGGCGTTTCATCCTCTATCCTGGAAACATACGGCGCTGTGAGCCACCAAACCGCCCTTGCCATGGCCGAAGGTGCTCTAAATCACATGCCAAGTGCCACATGCGCACTTTCCATTACCGGCATTGCAGGCCCTTCCAGTCCCCATACCCAAAAACCTGTCGGCACAGTCTATATGGCCCTGGCTAAGCGCAACCAATCCATAGAAACAGCACATCACCTCTTTCCGCACGATGCCAAGCGCACTGAAATCCAATATTTTGCAGCGCAACATGCGCTTGCATGGCTACAGGAAGTAGAGTAACGTGACCTGTAGCGCACACAACCTATAGGGGAAACACCATGTTTGACTATTACGGTGCCCAGCATGTCTATACCGCACATGAGCTCCAGCGCATGATGCTCACACCTTTTTACAACGCCTCGCATTTTGGCAAGTCCTTCTTCACCCACAGTTTTAACCCCGTATCTTATACCCTCTTCGGTCGCCAGGCTGCCGCAGGATGCGCGCTGATGGAACGTGTCATGCGCATTTACTCCAAGCCGGAATTTGGGATTAACCACACCATGATCGAGGGGAAAAAAGTGCGCGTGCAATATGAGATCACCGCACGCAAAACCTTCTGCCGTATCCTGCATTTCAAAAAGCCAAAAACCATTCAGCAAACGCCCCTACTCATCGTCGCACCGCTTTCAGGCCATTATTGCACCCTACTGCGCGGCACGGTAGAAGCCTTGCTCCCGCATTACGACATCTACATCACCGATTGGCGCAACGCCAATGAAGTGCCGGTGGCAAAAGGCGGTTTCGATCTGGATGACTATATCGACTACATGATGGAATGGATGCCCTTGCTCGGCAAAGACCTACACGTCATGGCCGTGTGCCAGCCTGGTGTGCCGGTGCTGGCCGCCCTTTCGCGGCTTGCCGCGCAAAAAGCCCCCGTGATGCCTAAAAGTGTCACTATCATTGGCAGCCCGATCGATACACGCAAAAGCCCTACCGAAGTCAATCAGCTGGCGGAAAAGCGCCCCTTCGAGTGGTTTAAGCACAACGTCATCAGCCGTGTTCCCTATAACTATCCCGGCTTTATGCGCCTGGTCTATCCTGGTTTTGTGCAGCTCACTGGCTTCATGACCATGAACATGGACCGGCACATTGAGGCCCACACCAAGCTTTTTGACCATCTGGTCGAGGGTGATGGCGATAGCGTGACCGCCCATAAGAAATTCTACAACGAGTATCTTTCCGTCATGGATATTCCCGCAGAATTCTACCTGCAAACCATTCGCACCGTCTTCCAGGAACATAGTCTGCCGAAAAAAACCATGCTCCATCGTGGTGAAAAAGTCGACCCATCTTTGATCACAAAAACAGCCCTTTTAACCATTGAAGGTGAGCGGGACGACATCTCCGGCCGCGGGCAAACCAAAGCCGCTCACACGCTCTGCTCTGGCTTATCTGCAGAGAAAAAACAGCACTTACTACAAAAAGGTGTGGGGCACTATGGCACCTTTAACGGGCGTCGTTTCCGAGAGGAAATCGTGCCCGTGCTCCGGCAATTCATCACCCAACACAGCTAAACACGGTTATCAAAGTCTTTGAGCGCAGTGTCTAGATGAACGCACATACTGTGCCATTCGACTGACCATTTGGGCAGCAATAGGGAAAGTTCGGGTGCAAAAAGTCACACGCACCATGCACACCCTCATCCTCCTCCTGGCCGCTATCTTGGCCAGGGTCCGCCACATCGTGAGTCGGCAGATTGTCATCACCTGTGTCGTTACCATCTAACCGAATGGTGTTGCTGTCATGATTGCAATCTGGCACAGAGCCCGGTGTAAATGTTGGCATATTCGGGTAATGCTGAGAGCATAATACTTCACAGCTTTGTTTCACACCCGGTTAAATGGTATCTGAAACCTCTTGTTGCTGATCACAATGGTAAAAGACTTCCCTGCAATTACGAAGCGTGGTCTCAAATACTTGCGTGGAGGCCACCGTACTTTGACATTCCGGAGCCTGTTGACCAAATATGACGCAGGGATCACAATCTCCAAATTGGTGTGCTTCGCATTGCTCTTTTGAAACCAAAGATCCCGCACAAGAAAACGTGCTGCCATTGGCCATAATAAACCCACAAGAACCATATTCTTGCGACGTACCAACTTCCTCCATGCCACAATAAACCGTTGAAGCACGTGCATTTTCAGCTATTCCTATCCCCAACATTACCAGCACACATATGTGCAGAACACGTAAAATAAACATCACCCTCTCCTTCTTAAGGATTCCATCTTATCAAAAATAATGTAGCTTCATTGCTACACCAATTAACAACATTATGGTGTTATATACCGTCTCCACCTCTAAGCACAAGATTTTTATTACTAGACACTGCTATTAAAGTCCTTGCGCTCAGCATTTTGGAGCATGTTGCCTGCGAAAATAGTCCGATGATTGGAAGGAATAGTGGGCCTATTTCAACAATAAGCGGACTATTTGCAGCGCAAAAGGGTCAAAAGAATGGCGCAAAGTCTTTGAGAGCAGTGTCTAAACAAATCCCTCTTCCCACCCACCTCAAACTCCGCTATAACAGCAGCATGTCACGCCAAGCACCCTATAAACGCGTCCTTCTCAAGCTTTCTGGTGAGGCCTTGATGGGGGATACCGCCTTTGGTTACGATTTGCCGACCCTGGCACGCATCGGCGAGGAAATTCAATCGGTGCATGCGCTCGGCGTAGAGCTTTGCCTGGTGGTGGGTGGCGGCAATATTTTTCGTGGCAAGCAGGCGGAAGAAGCCGGTATGGAACGCTCCAGCGCCGACTATATGGGCATGCTGGCGACCGTCATGAACGCCCTGGCGCTACAAAACACGCTGGAGCATCTAGGCGTAGAAACGCGCGTACTCTCTGCCATTCGTATGGATAGCGTGTGCGAGCCTTTTATCCGCCGTCGTGCCAAACGTCATATGGAACGTGGGCGGGTCGTCATTTGCGCCGGAGGAACAGGCAACCCGTTTTTCTCTACCGATACGGCCGCCGCCCTTCGCGCGATTGAGCTGGAATGCGATGCCTTGCTCAAAGGCACGCAGGTCGATGGTGTCTATTCCGCGGATCCGAAAAAAGACCCCACTGCCACACGCTTTGAGCAGCTCGGCTACCGCCAGGTGCTTTCGGACGATCTACAAGTCATGGATGGCGCCGGCATTGCCCTAGCGCGGGATAACAAACTACCCATTCTGGTGTTTTCCATCCACGCACCCGGGCGCTTCAAGGAGGTCATGGAAGGCCACGGCATCTGTACGCAGATCACCAACTAACACTTCCCCCGTCATCCCGTAGTACGCAGTACGAAAGCGGATGATCGCGGGATCCAGCGTTTCTTAAATCCCCTTCCCCGTGCCTGTCCTCCGAAGCCTTGGCGTAGGAGGAAGGGGAGAGGGTGGGCACAACGTGCCCGGGCTTGTCTCGCCGTAGCTTTAGCGTAGGCGGATGAGGGGTTTTTCTATATAAGAAAGGGGGCCTTGCCCCCTTAAACCCCCGCCGGCGCACGTGCGCCGCGTCGCATTCGCTCCTACTCGCGCTAAAGCGCTCCGAAGGAGGTATCCATGCACCTACCACACTCCGTCATCCCGCGATTTAATCGCGGGATCCAGCGCAACGCACATTACAGCGCTTTAAGAACGAAGCGCGCCGAGAATCCAGTTATCTTGTTGAAAACCAACCCAAAAAGAACCACACCAAAGATGGGCCGAGAACAGGAGACTGGTGATAGTAGAAACAATCCAGTAAACCGTATCGCTTCTATCGTATAGGAGGGTGTTGTAATGTTTGTTGCCACCCGC
>JANQHP010000036.1 GCA_028282625.1 Rickettsiales bacterium
CATATGTTCGGATCCAGCGCCGCACATTGGAAGGCCCAGCATTGTAGGCGGCTGCGGTCAGCAAACGTGATCCGGAGAATTGTTTCAGCAGGTGGACCAGATAGGCACTGCCAAGCTGCACGTTGTAGGCTGGATCAGATGTCAGACGTGCAAGGCGGTAGCGGATCCCAACACGCTCGGCCATTTCTTTGGCGGTCGCGGGCATCAGCTGCATCAAACCGCGTGCGCCGGCGCTGCTTTGGGCGGTCGGCAAAAACTGGCTTTCTTGTAAGGTGACGGCGTGGCTAAAGGCGCTATCGGCCTTCGGATTGCGCACCGGCGCGCCGAGCTCTTTTAGCAGGGGATAGCGTGCTTCTAGCAGGAGGGTGGCAGGGTTTAAGCCTTGGGGCCGGGAGACCGTTTTGGCCACCAAGACGCCATAATAGGGCGAGCCAAGCGCTTTGGGCAGTTCGGCGATCAATTTGCGGAGCCCGGCAGAAGGGGCCTGGCGCGTGGCTTCTTTGAAGAAGAGGCCCGCCAGGTTCGGTTGCCCGATGCGGTGGAGCAAGACGCCTTGCTGGACAAGATCGCTGCGCCGGTAGGCCACTTCATCTGCGGCTTGTATCACCGGTGCCGGTGGCAGGTTGAGCGTTGGGATATCGAGACGCCATGCGGCTTGCTGCCCATAAAAGCTGGTGGGATATTCAATGGCGGTGCGGTACCAGCGTTCGGCGATGCGCTGGTTGCCATTGAGTTCTGCGGCGCGTCCAGTCCAATAGGCGGCCTTGCCGCGGCTAATGGGCGATTTGACCTGCTGGAACATGCGGTAGAAATGCTGGTAGGCGGCTCGGCCATCTTTGAGGAAACGCAAGGCGATCCAGCCGGCGAGCCACTGGCCTTCGGCGTATCCGACTAAGCTGGCACCGGGGCCGGTGAGGGCAAAGCCGTGCGAGCGCGCAAGCCTGTAGGCGGTGTAGTATTCTTGTTCTTCAAAGGCCTTGGCGATGTAGCGTCGCTTTTTCTTCCACCATTTTTTGGCGTTGGGGGAGGTATCGGGTGTGGCAAGCAGCAATGGCAACACATCTTTGCCGCCCCGGCGTTCTTCGCGCCAAGCGATGCGGTCATAGAGCAGGCCTTCATCCTGTTGCAAATGTTCTGGAATGGCGGCAATGGCTTGATCCAGCCCAAAGCGGTGCGAGCGAAGCTTGATACGCGCACTGGCCAGGGCACGCGGGCCTTGCTGCAGACGTGGCAGCATTCTTCTTGCTGCGGTGAGGTCATCGTTCCATAGGAGGCGGTCCACGCGCATGGCATGGTCTTCCGGGCGCAGCCAGGTGGCGTGCTGCTCTAAAAAACGTTGTTCAGACCGTTTAACCCATTCGCCTTTGATCCAGCTTTCCCGAATGAGGCGCGCGATAAAGGGGCGGTAGCCTTGGGGTTCCGGTAGGGCGTGCTTTTTTTCCAGGCTGATCAGTGCCTGGGCCAGCCGCCTTTTTCCTTCCGGTGTGATGGGGATACGAAATTGTGCGCGGCCCTGCTGTGTGGGGGAGGTGCTAAACCAGCTGACTACCATCTCCGGTGAAAGGCTGACGGGCATGGCACGTTCGGCTTGCGATTGCAGGCGCTTGATTTGAGGCCAGTTTGGGTGCTGCTGGATGAAGCTAGCCACTTGCGGCCAGGGCACTTGTTCTGCGGCGGATAGGATGGCGCGCCAGGTAAAGATGGCTTGCAAGTCCTGGTTGCCGCTTTGCATGGCAACAGACAGGGCTTGTTTCCACCGGCCTTTGCGGGCGTGATCGTTGGCTTTTTTGCCAGCATGTACCACGCTGCGCGCGCTGGTCCATATGTGAATATCAGGTATGGGTGACGCGGCGTATACGCTGGTGGTGCACAGCACGCTGCATAGGAGGATGGCACACGCCATGGGCAGCAAGGTGCAGCGATGTCGAATAAAAACGAGCAAGAGATACGGCGTGGATGACACAGAAAAGGTTTTGGACTATAGTGAGCTGCTCAACCATAAAGGAAGCAGAAAATGTTGCAAGGCTCCTATACCGCAATGATTACGCCTTTTACCGCAGGTGGGGTGGATTGGCCCTGCTTTGATGCGCTGGTGGAGCGTCAGATTGCCGCCGGAACGCATGGGCTGGTGCCAAGTGGTACAACGGGAGAGTCACCGACATTGAGCCATGAGGAGCATAGCAAAGTGGCCAAGCGGTGCGTGGAGATTGTGCGGTCGCATGGTGCGAAGGTGAAGGTGCTGGCGGGCACGGGTTCAAATGCCACCAGTGAGGCGGTGATGCTCACCCAGCAGGCGGAGCAGGCGGGTGCCGATGCGGCGCTGCTGGCGGTGCCTTATTACAACAAGCCAACCCAGGAAGGCCTGTTTCAGCATTTTAAGGCGGTGCATGATGCCACGACGATTCCGTTGATGCTGTATAACATTCCGGGGCGCAGCGTGGTGGATTTGCATGATAGTACGATCGCACGGCTGGCAGCCTTGCCTCGCATTGTGGGGGTGAAGGATGCAACAGGCGACCTCTCACGCCCGCAGACGCTTATGACGGAATTGCAGGCAGCGGGCCTGGACGCGGAGGCGTTTGTACAATTTTCCGGGGAAGATGGCACCGCGCTGGAATTTAATGCAGCAGGCGGCACAGGATGTATCTCGGTGACGGCCAATCTGGTGCCGGATTTGTGTGCGAAGATGCAGCAAGCCAGCCTGGATGGGGATGCGCAGGCCGCGCAGGATATCCAGCAGCGCCTGATGCCATTGCATGATGTGTTGTTCTGTGAAACAAGCCCGGGTCCGGTTAAGTGGGCTGCGGCACGCATGGGGCTTTGCCAGGAGATATTGCGCTTGCCGCTGGTGGTGCCAGATGAGGCGCATCAGGAAGTGATTTTGACTATCCTCCAGCAGCTGGAGCTGGTGGAGTGAGGTGATGATGCATGCTTGCCAACGGGACCACCATTGCGCAGAACCGCAAGGCGCGCCAGAATTACGAACTGCTTGACGAGGTGGAGGCGGGCCTCGCGTTGACGGGCAGTGAGGTGAAGAGCTTGCGTGCGGGCGGCGTGCAGCTTGCAGAGAGTTATATTGAGGTCCAAAGCGTGCAGGGGAAGCGGGTGCTGTGCTGGGTGGGGGCGACCATTGCTGCCTGGCCGCATGCGCGCGACAACCATGCACCGCAACGCCCGCGTACTTTGTTGCTTAAACGACGCGAGATTGACAAGCTGGCCGGTGCGGTAGAGCGTAAAGGGCTCACATTGGTGCCGCTTTCGCTTTATTTTACGCGGCGTGGCTTTATCAAGCTGAAACTGGCGCTTGGACGCGGCAAAACGCAGGCAGATAAGCGCCACACGATCAAAGAACGCGAGTGGCAGCGCCAAAAGGCACGTGTGCTAAAAGGTGGCTAGGTGGAGGTGCTCACGGTCTCATAATAAAGACAGGTTCTGCTTAGACACTGTGATCCAACTCATTTACGCCATTTTTTTAACCCTTTTGCACTGCAAATAGACCCATTATTTTTGCAATAGTCCCACTATGGCATGCTACAAGCCTAGCAAATAGCTCTATCTCTCTGTCCAGATTTATTAATTAGTTGCTAGTATTTAGGGTTGGGTGAGGGGTGGTCCGTGTACAGGGTTCCGTGTCCCGTCATCTCCTGACTCTTGTCTCGCCGTAGTGCATAGCACGAAGGCGGATGGTAGCGGGACCCAGTGCCACCTGTTTAGATGCTTCGCTTATGCTCAGCATGCCATGTGATACGGCTGTCATTCCCGCCTACGCGGGAATGACAAGACTTATAAACCTCTCCCTCACCTTAAAAAGTGGGAGCGGAGCAGGCCCTTTAAAAAACCACAAAGCCGGATTTGCACCTTCCTCTTTTGTGTGCTATGATTCTGTTTCATTTTAAGACAAAATAAACGAGCCTCCACTCCCTGATGTCCCTTTCCCTGCCGCAAGCCCCTAGCCTGATTTTGATGCGTACGCCGGAAAATTTTGGGTTTAACGAGCAAACGGCGGCAGATAATAGTTTTCAACGAAGGGTGGATAACCGTCAGCAGGATCTAATTGCCGCACGTGCGATGGAGCAGCAGCTGGGCCTTGCTGTGACGCTGCAGGAAAAAGGCGTGGAGGTGCTGGTCTTTCGTGGCAATCCGGAAGCACCCGATAGTATTTTTCTAAATAATTGGTTCAGCACCCATGGTGATTTGGCGATTATCTACCCCATGAAGCATGAGAACCGCCGCCTTGAATATCACGAGGGGGTGATCGCAGCGTTTGAAGAGCATTTTGGGCCAGAAAATGTGCTGGATTTGCGTGGTGCGTTGAAGGCTGAGGTGAATGGAGAAGCGCACGCGCTGATTTTAGAGGCTACGGGCAGCATGAACCTGGATTATGCGAACCACATGATCCACGCCGCCCTTTCTGAGCGTACGGATCCATCCTTGCTCCATCATGTGGCCTTTCATCTGGGTATCAAAGAGCTCTATCCCTTTGAATCCACGACTGCAAATGGTGAGATAATTTACCATACCAATATAATGGAAGCGATCATGACGCATCATCTTTCGGTGTGCATGGAAAGCATTGAAGATGATACGCAGCGCCAGAGCATTCAGGATTATGCCAACAAAACCGGCAAAACATTGATTGATTTGACACAAGAGGAAGTGAATCATTTCGCCGGGAATATGATCGAAGTGAGCAACGCGAAGGGTGCGCGCTTCTTGGTGGTTTCTCATCGCGGCTGGGAGGCGCTTGCTGGAGCAAAAAAGGATGTGTTGCGCAAGGAATATGGTGAGAGCGGGCTGGTCACACCGGAATATGACGCCGTGGAGATTAATGGTGGCTCGGTGCGCTGCTCGATTGCGGGCTTGTTTCCAAGCCCTGAAAAAGGCGCGGCCGACCTGAAAGCATGCATGCAGAACCATTGCAAGGATCTGGTGGACCCGGCGGCGGTATTAGCCGAAATGCAAGCGCAGAGTCAGAGCACGCAGCGTTCTTTTGGGTAATGGCGTAAGACATACGCCTTGCACACACAGCCCCTCTGCAAATTGCCCGCTTGTGTTTTAGGTTGAGATTTGTATGATGGACACACCCTTTGGGAAACCATGATAGAAGCCTGATATGTCTTCAAAAGAAACCGCATCTTCTACTCCGCGCAGGCGGCCATTATCGCCGCATTTGACCATTTACCGTCCGCAAATTACCTCCATGCTTTCGATCATGCATCGCGGTACGGGCGTGTTGCTTTATTATGGCGCGGTGGCGTTTGTGGTGTGGCTTGCCGCGCTCGCGCATGGGGAAGAGAGTTTTTTGATGGTGCAGGGCTGGATCGCGCATCCGGTCGGTAAGCTGGTGATGGGCGTGTGGAGCTTTTGCCTTTATTACCATCTGTGTAACGGGATTCGGCATTTGTTCTGGGATGCGGGCAAGGGGTTTTCGCTCCCAGCGGTGACGTTTTCGGGTGTGCTCGTGTTGCTGGTGAGCCTGGGCGCTACGGCTGCCAGTTGGTTTTTCCTCTGTGATTGGTGGAAGGATTTGGTATGAGCAACGCGTCACAAAACATGCAATCGGGCCTGAAGCGCGCGCGCGGGCTGGGCTCCGCCAAGAGCGGTACCGGGCACTGGATCGCGCAGCGGATCACCGCGATTGCGCTGATTCCATTGGTCATCTGGTTTGTGTGGTCGGTGATTGGCCTCGTGCTGTTTGAGCCAATTGCGATTGCGGGGCCTGAAGGGAAGGTGACGGTGAGCGCTTATGATAATGCGATTTTGTGGCTCAAAACGCCCGGCCATGCACTGGCGGCGATTGCTTTTGTGCTGGCGATGTTTTATCACGGCGCGCTTGGTGCGCAGGTGGTGGTGGAAGATTATTTCCATAACAAGAAGCTTTTGATCAGCAAGCTGGTGGCGCTGAAATTGTTTAGTGTGGTGGCGGCCCTGGTCGGTGTGGCCTCGGTGCTGGTGATTTATCTGCAATAAGGAATAAAGCAAACGACTTATGGGAACAGACGCGTATAACATTGTGGACCATCATTACGACGTGGTCGTGGTAGGGGCTGGCGGTGCCGGCCTGCGCGCGACACTTGGCATGGCCGAAAAAGGGCTTTCAACCGCGTGCATCAGCAAAGTGTTCCCCACACGGAGCCATACGGTGGCAGCCCAAGGCGGGATTAGCGCGGCCCTTGGCAACATCACCGAGGATGATTGGCGCTGGCATATGTACGATACGGTCAAGGGCTCGGATTGGCTCGGCGATCAGGACGCGATCGAGTATATGTGCAAGGAAGCGCCGCGCGCGATCATTGAGTTGGAGCATTACGGCGTACCGTTCTCGCGGACCGAAGAGGGCAAGATTTATCAGCGGCCTTTTGGTGGGATGACCACGCAATTTGGCGAGGGTCCCCCGGCGGTGCGTACGTGCGCGGCGGCAGACCGGACCGGGCATTCGATTTTGCACACGCTCTACCAGCAATCGCTGAAGCACAAGGTACAGTTTTTTATCGAATATTTTGCGATCGACCTCCTGATGGATAAAGATGGTGCCTGCCGTGGTGTGATGGCGTGGAATTTGGATGATGGGACGCTGCATCGCTTCCACGCGCAGATGGTGGTGCTGGCGACCGGCGGTTATGGCCGTGCTTATTTCTCCTGCACCTCCGCGCATACCTGCACCGGCGATGGCGGCGGGATGGTGGCGCGCGCTGGCTTGCCGCTACAGGATATGGAGTTTGTACAGTTTCACCCGACTGGGGTATATGGCGCGGGTTGTTTGATCACCGAGGGCGTGCGCGGCGAGGGTGGTTTCCTCCGCAATAGCGAGGGTGAGCGCTTTATGGAACGCTACGCCCCAAGTGCGAAGGATTTGGCGAGCCGCGATGTGGTGAGCCGCTCGATGACGATGGAGATCAATGAAGGGCGCGGCGTGGGGCCAAACAAGGATCATGTCTACCTGCATCTGGACCATCTGGATCCAGAGGTGATTGCCAAGCGCTTGCCGGGTATTTCGGAGACGGCGCGGGTGTTTGCCGGGGTGGATGTGACGCGTGAGCCGATTCCGGTCCTGCCGACGGTGCATTACAATATGGGCGGGATTCCAACCAATTACCGTACGGAAGTGGTGACCTATGAAAAGGGTAAAGAAAAAGTGGTGCCAGGCCTGATGGCGATTGGCGAGGCGGGCTGCATTTCGGTGCATGGCGCGAACCGTTTGGGTTCAAACTCGCTGCTGGATCTGGTGGTGTTTGGGCGCGCGGCGGCCATTCGTGCGGCCGAGATTGTGGAGCCGGGTGCTTCCAAGCCCGTGGTAGAAGAGGCCGAGACCGAGCGCGTGCTCGAGCGGTTTGACGCGGTGCGTCATAGCAGTGGGAAAAAGAGCGTGGCGGAGGTGCGCGGGCAGATGCAGCGCGTGATGCAGCAACATGCCGCCGTGTTCCGTGATGAGAAGAGCCTTGGCGAAGGCAATAAGAAGATGAAAAAGGTGGTGAAGGAAGCAGGCGACATCCGGATTGCTGATCGCGGCCTGGTGTGGAACAGCGATCTGGTGGAAGCGCTTGAGTTGACCAATTTGCTGCCGCAGGCGGTGGTGACCATGGCTTCTGCGGAGAACCGGAAGGAAAGCCGCGGTGCGCATGCACGCGAGGATTGCCCGGATCGGGACGACAAGAAATGGATGAAGCACACGCTTGCCTGGTGCGATGAAAAAGGTAAGGTCACGCTGGATTACCGCCCGGTGAAGATGGAAACCCTTACCGATGAGGTGGAGGTGATCCCGCCGAAGAAGCGGGTGTATTAGACCATTAGGCGGGTGTATTAGACCATTAGCATGTATCAAGCCAAGATAGGGGGAACATTGGCGCTAGCACTTCCAAAAGCATTAACAGAAAAGATTGAAGCCTTTAGCGCCTTGATTGCACCGGTGCAAACGACGATGCACCTTAAAGGTGAGTACACGAAAGCGCGTGAACAGTTGGTGCAGCAAGGCGTGCTTGAAGAGCCTAATGCGACAGAACGAGGAAGCGCTGTTGCAGAGATGCAGCATCATTGGAACAATACGTTGGCCTCACTTGAGTTGGTATGCGGCATAAGCAAACCAGGAGGTGCCCCGAATTCTGTGGAGGATTTGCAGGGTTATCTTACTTTTATTGCACCAGATGCAGTGGAAGAAATAACGCGGCGTTTGAGTGAAAGCCACCAGGCGGCAGATGAGCAATGTTCTGACCTTGCACAAAAAGAGAATGCACCAGCACTATTGTATAATCTAGCTGTAATATTGCAGCGCTTGAAGCCGTTTCCATCTGCGTTCAAGGAAGCTGCTACAGAGTTGCACACGATGCTGGAGCGTTGGTGTACGCAGCAACAGCAAGCTTCCACGGGTACGCAGCATGGAAGGGCAAACTAGTGCGCACAGCGTATGTAAGTGCGGTGCTTTGCTTGCTGGCCCTTTCCGCTTGCGCGTATACCAGTACGCAGGTGCCAGAGGTCACAGATGCGGAACTGACCGCCGAGCAGCAGGAGCAGCTGCGCCTGAGCGCGGAAGAGAAGATGCGCGCCAAGCATCGCGCGGCCAAACGGCGGCTTGCGATGCAGGAGCGTTTGCTCCGCGTTTATGACAAAGTGAGTGCGGCAGCGGTGCCGATCTGCAGCCGTTTGGGGATTGAGGGGCGTTCCTGCGTCTATGAGATTGAGCTGGCCAAACCTTATAGCCCGCTTAATGCGATGGCGGACGGTAAGAAGATTATCGTGACGCCGGCGATGATGCGCTTTGCCAAGGATGACGCGGAGCTGGCTTATGTGCTGGGGCATGAATATGCGCATAACATGATGGGGCATGTGAGCATGATGCGCAAAAACGTGACGATTGGCAGCGTGGTGGGTACGTTGCTGGATGTGGTTGCGGGCACGCAAGGAGTAAGTACGGGTGGCGTGCTTAGCGAGGCCGGTGCACATGCAGGTGTATTGGTGCACTCGACCCAAATGGAGGCTGAGGCCGATTATATCGGGCTCTATATCACACATCATGCAGGTTATGCTTTGGATAAGGCGCCGGCTTTTTGGCGGCGGATGTCGAACCGTGATCCGGAGGGAATTTTTATGTCGACCACGCATCCTTCCAACCCGGAGCGCTTTGTGATGCTGAAAAAGACCATTGCTGAAATTGAGGAAAAACACCATAATAAGGTGGATGTGTTTCCGAAACTGAAGCCGGAAACGCCATAAGATAGAAGCATGTGACAGAAAGGGCGTGTGTGGTCGAAGAGCAGAATATGCCAGGCTCCCATGTGGCGGATATGGCCGCGCTTTACCTTGCGCAGTTGCACAGCCAAGGATATGCACCTGAGGATATTCCTTCTTTAGAAGAGGTGGAGAAGCTGATGCGCCTGGTGGAAGCGCAGATTGACGCCGCTATGGATGAGCGGGTACGTGATACCAAGAAAGATCCGCACAAGGTCTATTTACTTTTGGATGCTTCGTTGGAGGAGGCGCTTAGTATTAGCAGCATGTTGGGTTATTGCATGAGTCTTTCGACTCAAGCCATATGTGAGACAAAGGAAGAGGAGGATCAGTACTCGCTTACCTTTAGTGGTTCTACAAAAAGTGGCCGCCCTCCGATTGTGATGCTTCAAGGCCCAGAAATGGATAAGGTGCTTTTGCAAGCGCAGGCGCTGTTTAGAGAGGGAGTAAGGCTTGATGCCGCGCAAGATGGGCAGCTTGGTGCCTATATGCATCACCAAGTGGCCGCAACAGATATACCAGACCTATCAACACAGAGTATGCAACCAGACTACGCGCTGTTGATGACGTTCTGTATTGAGTATCTGCAGGCTGGAGCACGCCCTGAGGTCAAGAAGATGCTGCCAGAGGAGCTCTATAGGCAAGTGAAGCAGACGTTGGGGTCTTATACTGAGATGACCGCGCATCTTAGCGCAAACCCGGAGGAAACGGAGCGGACATCCTATCCTTGTCCTCTTTCGCGGTCGTTTCATCCTGTGGTGATGGGAGTGCTGGATTTTCTGCACGACTATATGCTTTCTTCTGACCATCGAAACGCTTTGGCGGCCGAAGATATTGCGCTGCTGAAAGGGGTGGAGGTGACATCGGAGGATGTGACCATCGCCTGCCCGGATACGGCAAGGCGTGAGGCGGTAGTGATCCGTTCTACGGATATGCCGCGCTATTTTACGCTGATGCATGCAACGTTGGAGCAGGAGCGGGCCAAGGATGCCGCGATTGGCGGCGGTGTGCCTGAGGCGGCGATTCTTGGTAGCATGCGCGAGCGTGGTAAGGAAGCGGGTGATTTAGGCATGGATAATCTGCCGGAGGAGTTTCTCCCGCCACGATAGGCGGTGTTTTGCTTAGACACGGCCTCAAAGGCTTTGATAGCAGTGTCTAAAGATTGTACGGCTAAGTTTCTGATGTCAATTCCTAAAAAAAGCATAATTTACTAGACTTCTCTCTCTCTTTGGTAAGGTATAGGGTAAGATTGTCGCTTACTTGTAAAAGTAGGCTGCTCTCGTGCGGAAAAGAGCCCTAGAGGGCTTCTGGACCGTACCCCGCCGGACACACACTGTGTGGACGGTATCAAAGGCGCCATGCGCCTATCAAGGAGAAATCCGACAATGAGTGAGACAAGAAGAACGGAGCCTAAAACCGACTTGGAAGTGCGTCTCAATAGTACCTCCCAACCATCGCTCGTGGCAAGCGGGGTGCTTGTTCAACTGGCGAAGCACATCGCAGAAGTGAGTGTGTCATCAGAATCGGAGGACCAATCTGACACGCCAAAGCCAACAGACTTTCGAATCGCGCAGATTATGTTTCACGCGGCAAGATTTACCGACTTTTCCTGCGAAGCCATCCCGGGAAATAACACGATTCACCTCCCGGCAATGGATTTAAAGGAACTGATCTGCGTTGCGTCCGTTTCCCGATTCGGGTTTGTGAAGCAAAGCAAAGCACTCCTGCCCTGCTTGAGCAGGGGCTTGACAACGTTTGGGGAAAGTCCACGGCTGAGTGTTGTCGACATGGGGTTCCTATACCCAGGGTTCCTGATGCTGACCAAGGCAGAAAATCCGCAGCTCCATGGGCGTTTTGTCAAAACAGTAACGCATATGGTAACGCCCCCCTCTTCTGACATGATGGGGGCAGAAGAAACGAGGCTGGCTGGAGCGCTTGCCTTAAACGCTAGCTTCGCCTACTGGAGAGAGTGGCTAACCACCAAACATGGCATTACGTTCGTGAATTTCCAAGTCCTGCCTCAGCAGGACTGAGCGCACGGGTGCTTGTTCCTTCGGCCGTAAGGGTCGCGGGGGCAAGCACCCATCACCACACCGGTATGCCGGCCATCTCTTTTTTAAAGAGGTTGGCGGGTGTGCCGGTGTTTTGTTTTGTGGGTGGAGATTGCAGGAATAATTAAAAAAAGCGCCCCTCCCGAAGGAGAGGCGCGGTAGAGGCGAGTGCAAAGGTTCCCCGTGGTTGGGAGCGGCGTGCCAGCTTTTAACCTTTGGGCTTTCGCCGCAAAGGTTTGGTCCTACCGGCAGCTCTCGACCAACGATAGGCAAGACAAGCGTCTTGCCTCTTCTTTGCTCTCGCCTCGATGCCAACTGGGGATGGTCCTAAAAAAAATCCCCAGCCAAGTTCCATCCATAGAGTGGGGAACTAATGTAACGAAATTAATATATACTAAATATAATACGAATGCAAGGTTTTTTTGGGGGAGAGTGCTCCGTGCTCCGTGCTCCGTGCTCAGGGTTCAGGGTTCAGGGTTTTGTTCTATTGTCATTCCCGCGAAGGCGGGAATCCAGGGACCAGGATGTAAGGAGGAGGTGGTCTGGATTCCCGTCTTCGCGGGAATGACATTGCTTCGTAGCACTGGATCCCGCGATCATCCGCTTTCGTACTTCGTACTACAGCGCGACAGGGGGCCGCGGGATGACGTTTTTTTAAGTCTAACCCCCTCACCCGGACACTACGTGTCCACCCTCTCCCCCATGGGGGAGAGGGGATTTAGGCGGTGCGTGGGTACTTCCCGGAGCGCACATCGTGCACGAGTAGGAGCAAAAGCAACGCCGCACTCGTGTGCGGGCGGGGGTTTAAGGGGTTAAGACCCCTACCTATAACAAAGAACATTAATCGTCGGTTTTGAGTGCGGCGAGGAAGGCACTTTGCGGGATCTCCACGTTGCCGATGGAGCGCATCTTTTTCTTCCCCTTTTTCTGCTTTTCCAGCAGCTTCTTTTTCCGCGTGATGTCGCCGCCATAGCATTTGGCCGTCACATCCTTGCGCAGGGCGGAGATGGTTTCCCGTGCAATAATTTTGCCGCCGATCGCAGCTTGTAGCGCAATTTTAAACAGCTGCTGCGGGATTAAATCTTTCAGGCGTGTGCAAAGCGCCCGCCCGCGCGTTTCCGCCTGACTGCGATGGGTAATGAGTGCTAGCGCGTCCACCGGCTCCGCGTTCACCAGAATGGAGACTTTGACCAAATCGCTTTCGCTGTAGCCATCCATCTCCCAATCAAAGCTCGCATAGCCGCGGGTGAGCGACTTCAGGCGGTCGTAAAAATCATACACCACTTCGGCCAAAGGCAAGCGGTAGACCAGCATCGCGCGTGTGCCGGCATAGGTGAGCGTTTCCTGCACGCCGCGCTTTTTGGTGCATAAATCGAGTACATTGCCTAGATATTCATCGGGGACTAGAATGGTGGCTTTGATCCAGGGCTCTTCCATGCGTTCAACATGCACCGGATCGGGCAGATCCGCGGGGTTGTGGAGCTCCAGCATATGTGCTTCTTTGGTGCGCGTGCGCTTGACATGCACACGGTAGAGCACGCTGGGCGCGGTAGTAATCAGGTCGAGATTGAACTCGCGGTCCAGCCGCTCCTGAATGATTTCCAGATGCAGCAGACCCAGGAACCCACAACGAAAACCAAGCCCGAGCGCGGCCGAACTTTCCTGCGCAAAGCTGAAGCTGGCATCGTTGAGTTGCAATTTCGCCATGGCATCACGCAGCAGGTCAAAATCGCCGCTATCCACCGGAAACAAGCCACAAAACACCACCGGCAGATGGGGCTTAAACCCTTCCAGTGCTTGATCGCAGGGGCGCGCGGCATCGGTGAGAGTATCCCCCACTTTGCAATCGGCCACCTGCTTGATCCCGGCGATGATAAACCCGACTTCGCCAGCCGCAAGCTGCTTGGCCTTGACTTTCTTCGGTGTGAAAAAACCGACTTGCTCCACCGTATAGTCATTATCCACCGCCATCATCTTGAGCTGTATCCCTTTTTCCACGCGTCCTTGGATGACGCGGGTTAAAATCACGACACCCAGATACGGGTCATACCAGCTATCCACCAACAAGGCCTGCAAGGGCAGCTCTTCGGCTTTGCCCTCCGGCACGCTCGGTGCGGGCAGCCGTTCCACAATGGCATCCAAAATCTCAGGGATGCCCTCGCCGGTTTTGGCCGAGGCTGGAATCGCCATGGAAACATCCAGGCCGATGACCTCTTCCACCTGCGCTTTGACCCGCTCGGGATCGGCGGCCGGCAGGTCAATCTTGTTCAGCACCACAATGATCTCATGGTCATGCTCAATCGCCTGGTAGACATTGGCCAGGGTCTGCGCTTCCACGCCCTGGCTGGCATCGACCACCAGCAGCGAGCCCTCACAGGCCGAGAGGCACCGGCTCACCTCATAAGCAAAATCCACGTGGCCGGGCGTATCCATGAGGTTCAGTACATAAGCACCCTCCTCCGCTGCGGTGCCTTGATACTCATGCTGAAGCCGCACGGTCTGGCTTTTGATCGTGATGCCACGCTCGCGCTCAATCTCCATGTTATCAAGCACTTGCGCCTGCATCTCACGCTCGCTTAAGCCCCCGCAATGCTGGATCAGCCGGTCGGCCAACGTGCTCTTGCCGTGGTCAATATGCGCGATAATCGCAAAGTTGCGGATGCGTGCGGGCTGGGTCATGCTTGTATCTTTTAAAAAGTTAGGGTAGCTACATAGGTCAAAAATGAGCCTTTGGCAATCACCATGCGTCCCACCGAGCACATTCCAGAGCATCTGGCCTATATCCGTGATCTTTATGCCAAAGAAGACGGCTTGCTAAAAGAGATTCGCCTCTATTTGGAAGAGGAGGATGTCCCGATTCAGATTGGCGCGGAAGAGGGCAAGTTGCTGCAGCTGCTGATTCGTATGAACCGGGTGCGCACGGTTGTAGAGATCGGCACGCTGGGTGGCTATAGCGCGCTGTGGATGGCGCGGGCCTTGCCGGAAGAGGGTCAGCTGATCACCATCGAGCACGATCCAAAGCGAGCGGAGGTGGCGCGGGCGCATCTGGCGCGTTCTGAGATGGCCAAAAAAATCACGGTGCTAGAGGGCAATGCGCATGATCTGCTGCCCACGCTTTCTACCGAGCAGCCGATTGATATGCTCTTTATTGACGCGGATAAGGGTGGCTACCCGGCTTACCTGGACTGGGCGGAGGCGCATCTGCGCCCCGGCGCGCTGCTGGTAGCGGATAATACGCTGCTGTTTGGCGCGGTATATGGCGAGAAGCCACCGCATGTGCGACCGAGTACGGTAGCCGCCATGCAGGCGTTTAATACGCGCCTGAGCGATAGTAACTATTGGCATAGCCTGCTGCTGCCGACTGCGGAGGGGCTTAGTATTGCGCAACGGGTGGGGTAGGGTGGTGGCTCCGGTAGGATTCCCTTGATGCTTTGCATCTTCGGGGCGTCTCGCGCTGTTAGCGCTCGGCGTCGAACTCTGTTCGAACCCTGCATAAGGCAACCACCTTGATTTAGCCCGTGCTGTTGCACTGATGGGCTAAATAAAGGTGGTGGTGGCTCCGGTAGGATTCGAACCTACGACACATGGATTATGATTCCACTGCTCTAACCAACTGAGCTACGGAGCCAAATGACCCAGCGATAGAGGAATTCCCCTATGGCGGAGCGTATACATACGCATTTTTTTAGCGATAGGCAAGTGCTGAGGAGGGGTGTGGCGCGTGGCGGCGTGGCTTAGGTAGCAGGTGAGGCGGTGTTTTGCTCTTCTTCTGTCTCTTCCTCCGTGGCTGCTTCGGCTTTTTCGGTGGCCTTTTGGCCCGGCCTTCGGGTGATGGCCTCGCCCCACTCATCCACCAGGCGCTCCTGAAAATAGGACAGTTTTTTGTGGATATATTGCGCACGGATTTCGTAATAAAGCTGGACCACATGCGGTACAAAATGGACCAGCCCCATCCCAAATGCTGCAAAGCTATAGACCCAGAACCAGATGTAAAAATCGAGCAACATGCTGGCGGCCGTATGGTTGGGCGAACCGCTGGCTAGCATGCCGGCTACATGTGGCACCAGCCCGGCCAGATTAAACGCGGTGATGGTTTTGGAGGCGAACTTGCCGGACCTGCGGTCCATGGCAAGCGACACCATGCCTGGCAGCAATCCTATCACCAAAAAGGCAGCCAGAAAGCCCAACTGCAATCCGGTCATGATCACGAGAAATAACGTGATGCACGCCACCATTAAAATGAGTTGAAGCGTGAATTTTCGGCTACGTGCCTGTGCGGTGTCTGAAATTTTAGCCATGTGTGGGAGTATAATATGCTTGGCTCACCGGGTGCTAGCAGATTTTTTTAACCGCGGTGTCTAACGCAAGGATTTTAGCGTGACCTTCCCACCTTTTTGGCTGTAGATGCCAATGGCGTCGCCCTGCACGACAATGGGGAGTTTTTCGGCCACATCGTCGCGATTTTTCCACATATAGACTTCGCAATAATCATAATGACCCGATTGCTCGCAAATGGCCTTGCCCGCGGCGCGCTGCAGGATACGGTCACCCAGAAAATTGGGGTCGACATAGACAAAGTGCGCGGCCCCTTGCCCGCTCACGCGCTCAAACCCTTCCGGTATGGCAGAAGGTTCCTCGCCGCATCCGCCAAGGGTGAGCAGTAGCGCCCACAAGGCGAAATGTTTTTTCTCAAGCGGCACGAACCTTGCATGCAGCATTTAAATCACCTCGTCGGCCTTGAGTTTTTCCACAAGCTCCGCCACCGAAGCGACTTTGATGCCGGCCGCACGTGCCGGTGGGAGCGTCACTTCTTCCAAGGTAAGCTGTGGGCTGATGTCGACGCCGAGTGTGCCAACCTCTATTTTTT
>JANQHP010000040.1 GCA_028282625.1 Rickettsiales bacterium
TATGTCAAAGGCAGGCTACTGCTTGAAGTACAGCGTGCCAAAGAGGCTTATGCCTTGCTCAAATCCGGTGCGCTGAACGGCCTGAGTATTGGCTATCGCGTACAGCAATCCGATATTGAGCCGAGTAGCGGGGTCAGGATGTTGCAGGATATTGACCTGTTTGAGGTCAGCCTTGTGACCTTTCCTGCGAATGCACATGCGGGTGTGACCTCGGTAAAAAACAATGCTCCTGATACCGTGCGTGGGTTTGAGCATTTCCTGCGGGAGGCAGGTTTTTCACGCAAACATGCGCGAGACATTGCACTGCATGGCTTTGACGCGGTGCAGGAGAACCTGCGGGAGGCAGGGAGTGAGGCATGGATCGCCGCAGATGAGGCCTTTGATAAGGCCATTTCTATTTTACACACATAACAACAAAGGATGGGAAAATGACACTCTCACGCTTAACCAAACGTGTGGAGGCGCTAGGCTCTGCATGGGAACAATTTAAACAGGTCAATGATCGTCGGATTGACGAAATTGAACGCAAAGGCAATGCTGATCCACTGACGATCGAGCAGCTGAACAAGATCAATGGTGCGCTGGACGGATACAAAAACCGCCTAGAACACATGGAAACCGCCATGGTGCGCCCAGGTCTTGGCGGCGTGGCAGCCCAAGGTGGCTACAGCGCTTCCGCCTCGGAGCACAAGGAAGCTTTTTGCTCTTACCTGCGCAAAGGTACCGAAGACGATCTGGCATTTTTGGAGAAAAAAGCGCTTTCGGTTGGCTCAGACCCTGATGGTGGCTACTTGGTCACGCAGCAGATGTCTGGCTCGATTGTGGAGAAAGTCTATGAAACGTCTCCGATGCGTCAGTTGGCTTCTGTGGAAAGCATTTCCAGCGATGCACTGGAAGTGCTGGAAGAAACGACGGAAGCAGTCGCGGGTTGGAGTGCTTCAGAAACCGCCGCGGTAGCTGATACAGATACACCGGACTTCGTGAAGAAGGTGATTGCGGTGCATGAGCTTTTTGCGCAGCCTAAAGCGACCCAAAAGCTGCTGGATGATGCCAGTGTGGATGTGGAAGCCTGGCTTTCTGAGAAATTGGTGGATGTGTTCTCTCGCAAAGAGAATGCGGCTTTCATCAACGGAACGGGGACCGGTCATCCTAAGGGGATTTTGACGTATCCTGCAGGCACTTCTGCCACGCAAATTGAGCAGGTCAATTCCGGTAGTGCGGGTAATGTGACGGCCGATAGCCTGATTCAGCTTTATTACGCGCTGAAGGAAGAATATGCCGCGCATGCGACCTTCCTGATGAACCGTGCGACCGTGCAACAAGCACGCTTGCTCAAAGAAAGCACGACGGATCAATATCTGTGGAATCCTGGTTTAAGCGCTGGCGCTCCCGATACGTTGCTCGGTGTACCGGTGATGCAAGCTGCCGACATGCCTGCACCTACGGCTTCCAGCCTTTCCGTGGCGCTCGGTGATTTCTCGCGTGCTTACCAGATTGTGGACCGGACAGGGCTGCGTGTACTGCGTGACCCTTACACCGAGAAGCCTTTTGTGAAGTTTTACAGCACCAAACGTGTGGGCGGTGATGTGATTAACACTGAAGCGATCAAGCTGCTGAACCTTGCAGTGTAGTTAAGAAAGTACAGCTTTCTCTTTTTGAGGCGGCAGGCATAGGGCTTGTCGCCTCATTTTTTTAAGAGCGAAGGGGGCAACTTGGATGCGTATTCAGATGACAGAGACACGCCGAGGCAGTGAGGACGGGCTCAAGGTGCGTTGCTACGAGAATGGGCAAACATACGATATGGAGCGCCATTTGGCCTGCGCTTTTTTGGCTGCCGGATGCGCCATTCCAGCTTGGGAGCAAACAAGCATCATTACCGCAGCGTGTTATGGCACAGAACGCAGCCGTCCCAATAAAGGCAGATTCATTGAAATAAGGAACATGAAGGAAAAGACATGAAGCATCACTCACCAAGGCTAATATTATTTTTACCTCCGACCATGGAACCACTCTCATTGGAGGAAGTAAAAGCCTATTTGCGTATTACAGATTCACGGCAAGATAACCTGGTTGATATTATGATTAAAGCCGCACGTGAACATGCGGAGCTTTATACACGGCGTTCTTTAATGGCAAGAGAGTGGAAGCTTGTCTATTCTGATTATGCCCCAACACGTGTGTTTCTTCCACGTGGACCCATTCGTTCTTTTGCTTTTGTAAGAATAGAAGATGAATCAGGTGCCACCACGAATTTAAGCACGGATGAATATTATTTAAGCCCCTCTTCAGATGAAATCATTTTAAAAACCTCACCACGGGGCCATGCTGTCGAGTTTCGTTATGTAGGAGGATATGGTGGGGCTTCCAGCGTGCCTGGCGCCATTCGTCAGGGTATGCTGATGCATATTGCGCAGATGTATGAATCAGAAGGTGTAGACCATGGCATGAGCACTGCCATACGCAATCTTTATGATATGTATCGGGTGGTAACGTTATGAGTGGGCACCATCAACAAAAGATTGCACGCGCAAAGCTCAACACGTTTTTGACCATTGAGCAACCCATTCGGGTAAGCGACCAGGCGGGCGGTTATAGCACCAGCTGGCAGGTGCTCGCTGCCGTGTGGGGCTGGGTCCGACATGTGGGTAGCATTTCCAGTGATTCATATGGCAATAACGCTTCGGTAGGCGGGCAGCGCTTTCGGCTGGTGATACGCTACCGAAGCGATGTAACCGCGGATATGCGGATTCTGATCGATGGGAAGATCTATCGCATTCTTTCGGTGGTCGACCCGGATCACGGGCAGCACACACTCGAGCTTATCATCGAAAAAGGAGAGCAATAATGGCACAAGCAGCATGGGAAGTACAAAAATCGCTTTATGCACTGCTTTCTGGTGACCCTACCTTGGCGGGTATGGTAAGCGGTGTGTATGATTTTGTACCGGTGGAGGCGGATTTTCCACTGGTGGTGATTGGGCGCACGAAAGAGGAGAGGATCGTTAGCCCCGGGGTTAGCACCACGGCGATTGGGATCGAGATCAGCGTGTTAAGCGAGGCAAGCAGCCGCGAGCAATGTACGGAGGTAGCAGAAAGAGTGGAGCATTTGCTACATAGCACAGCCCTGGTTCCACAAGGCTATCTGGTGGTGGGGAGCACGATCAAAGGGAACGTGACGCAGAAATTGGACGAGGGTGGCTATTACCAAAGCATGATCCAGTGGGATGTGTGGGTGCGGCCTTCTGCGTCATAATGTCTAACGGACTGGATCCCGCTATCAAGTAGCGGGATGACGCTAAAAATTAAATAAATTGAAACAAAAGTGCTGTTGTGGTATAGTATAGGCATGCATTTAGGAAAAACACTGACATTGGATATTCGCCTGCAAGAGGCGGTGGTGGCTTTTAAGAAGGCGCTGATACCGGATATGGTGGACCAGCATGAGATGGTTGTAAGTGTAGATAGCCAGGAAGCGGCCACAGCGTACGCCGAGCAGAAAACACAGCAGATGGAGCGTACGCAGGAGCAAACACGCATGGAGCGTGAGAAAACGCACGAGATTTTGCATGACCCGCATTTTGCCTGGATGCAGACCGAAGAACATAAATACCAGAAGGCACTTAGGAGTTTGGGGGTGGAGGTGGAGCAAGTGATTATGCCGCTGGCCGCCATCGTGCAGGCCTCGGTGGAAGAAGAGCTTGGGGTGGAGCCTGCGCTTACGCCTGCAGCAGCGATGCCTGCTCGTGAGGCCATGCCACCTCCTGCTGTGGCAGCGTAAGCAACAAAACACATCATAGAATACACGAACTGCAAGAAGCTGATTTTTCAGCTTCTTTTTTTGTTTTTAAACGGAGGAATGATCATGGATTTTGCAGAAGAGCGGTTGCCAGAAGATATCGCCAATGGCGCGGAGGGCGGCCCGGAGTTTTCGACCGATATTGTGGTGCTTAGCAGCGGGCATGAGCAGCGCAATAGCAATTGGCAATATCCGCGTGCGCGCTACCACATCAGCAAGCCATTGCAAACGCAGGCGCAGATAGAGCGCTTGCAGGCCTTTTTTCGTGCGCGGAAAGGGCGTGCGGCCGGGTTTCGCTTTAAGGATTGGAGCGATTACATGCTGGAAAGCGAGGCAATTGGCACGGGTACGGGCTTGGAAACCAGCTTCCAGCTGGTGAAATCGTACACGAGCGGTGGCGTGCAGAGCGTGCGCACCATTACCAAGCCTGTCATGGGAAGCATCAGCATTTTTGTGGATGGGTTTTTGCAATCCAGCGGCGTGAGTGTGGACGTAACGACTGGCGTCGTGACGTTTGATACGGCACCTGCCTTGGGTGGTGTGATCACTGCCAGTGGTGAATTTGATGTGCCGGTGCGCTTTGATAATGATTTGCTACAAGCCAAGCTGGAAGAGCAGGGAAGCTACAGCATGAACAATATAGAGTTAGTTGAAATACGCTTATAAACATATAGTTAATAATATTATATAATAAATAGGATAAAGTAATGAAAACGCTTAGTTCCGCCTTAAATGCGCATTTGCAGCAGGAGGTGACCACGCTTGCACTCTGCTGGAAACTGACTCGCACCGATAGCGTGGTAATGGGGTTCACCACCGCGGACCGGGATATTGTTCTGGATGGGGTGACCTATCAGGCTTCCACCGGTTTTGCGCCCGGTGATTTGGAAAGTAATGCGCAAATGGAGGATGACCGACTGTTGCTGGAAGGATTGCTGCATACCGAAGCGATTACCGATCAGGATGTGACCGCGGGAGTCTATGATTTTGCGGATATTGAGATCTTTATGGTGAATTATATGGATTTGACCCAAGGCAAAGTGGTGCTTCGGACCGGTATTTTTGGGGAAGTGACCTATGAAAACAACCAGTTTTCAGTCGAAATTCACGGCAAATCCCACCAGATGAACCGCACGATCGGGCAGCTTTATTCCCCGCTATGCCGCGCAGAGCTTGGTGATAGCGCGTGCGGTGTAGCACTTGCGGGCTATACGCGCACCGGCACGGTGACCCAGGTGTTAGACGCCCAAACGCTGGAGGATACAGCGCTGACAGATGTTTCGGGCTTCTTCGATTTTGGCGTGGTGACCTTTACCAGCGGTGCCAATCAGGGCAAAAGCATGGAGGTGCGGCGCTATATCAACGATGCCTCCTCGCCGCGCTTTACCCTAGCCTTGCCCATGCCAGAGCCAGTGCAGGTGGGTGATGGCTACAGCATCGTAGCGGGGTGCGACAAGAAAATCGCCACATGCAAGGCGCGCTTTAACAATATCCTCAATTTCCGCGGGGAGCCTCATGTGCCGGGCATGGACCGGATGCTAAACGGTGATTCGACGCCAAGCTAGCCATGCAACCTACATTGGATCATAGGCGACGCCAGATTGTGAAAGAGGCGCGCGGGTGGCTTGGCACGCCTTTTTTGCATCAGGGGAGGGTGTGCCATAGTGATGTGGCGCGCGGCGGGTGCGACTGCATTGGATTGATTGCCGGTGTGGCGAAGGCGCTACAGCTCAAAAGCCACGCGCCGAGCAACCCACTGCTGCACAGTGTGGATATGGGAGGTTATGGGCGTGTACCCGACGGGATCCATCTGGAGCGGATGCTGAAGACGCATTTACACATAATTCCGCTGGAAAGCTCCTTGCCAGGCGATGTGCTGCTGCTGCGCTTTGCTGAGCATCCACAGCATGTGGCGCTTTTAAGCGATTATGGCACGGCACGCGGCATGATCCATTGCTACGCGCAGGCGCGCCGTGTGGTGGAGCATCGCTACGACCGCTGGTGGCAGGCGCGCACGGTTTCTGCTTTTCGTTTTGATCTTTTCGTTCACTAACACACTTCGTTCACTAAAAACACAGGGCATCACATTATGGCTTCTATTGTACTGAATTCTGCGGCAACCTATGTAGGCAACAGCAATCCGCTGTTGAACCTTGGCTTGCGGCTTGCCTCTAAAACGGTAGGCAAGCAGGTGGATAACTGGCTTTTGGCACGCTTTCAGCCACCCAAAATTGTAGGTTCCAGGCTTTCGGATGTGGCGGTGCAAAGCTCAGCCTATGGTGACATGATGCCGGTGATTTATGGCAATGCGCGAATTGCGGGCAATATTATCTGGTCGCGTCCGATCAAGGAAACCGCGAGTACAAGCTCTGCCGGGAGTTCTGGTGGTAAGGGTGGCGCCGGAACTGCAAGCCGTAGGCAAACCACGTTTTCCTATTCCGTGACGCTTGCCATTGGGCTTTGCGAGGGTCCAATTGATGAGGTAGTACGCATTTGGGCGGATTCTACTATCATTGATCCGGAGCAGTTGGCGGGATCGTATCGCATCTACCAAGGTGATGAGGCGCAAATGCCTGACCCGGTGATGGAAGGGTTTGAAGGATCAGGCAATGTGCCGGCTTACCGCGGCATGGCCTATATTGTGCTGGAAGATTTTCCGCTGGAGGAATTTGGTAACCGCGTGCCCAACTTCACTTTTGAGCTGAAGCGTCGCGTGATGGAAGCAGGCGCAGAGGAAGAGGTGGAAGAGGCAATCCATGAGATGATGGTCATTCCGGGCGCAGGTGAGTTTGTGTATGACACGCAGGTGCAGCAGAAGCTGGCGGGCAAGGATGTGGGGGGCAACTGGATCCAGCAGGGTGGTTTGCAGGCAATCAACCAGAATAATCTGCACCACAAAGCAGATGCCGTGCTGGCGCTGGATCAATTGCAGGAAACCTGCCCGAACCTCACCTGGATTGGGCTGGTGGTCAGCTGGTTTGGCGATAGTTTAGATGCGGGGCAGTGCATCATCAAGCCGGGTGTGGAGTATACAGAAGGCGCGCATACGCAGCCCGATAGCTGGCAGGTGGCGGGCTACACGCGCGGAACCGCGCATCCTATTTCCACCGACGAGCAAGGCATTGTGCGCTATGGCGGGACGCCGACCGATGCAAGTGTGCTGCGCCTGATTGCCGAGGCCAAAAACCGTGGGCTCAAGGTGATGCTTTACCCGATGGTGTTTATGGATTTGCCGGATAAGCCCTGGCGCGGGCGGATGAGTGGTACACCAGTTAATGTGAGTAATTTATTTACAAAAACAGAGGGTTATGATGCATTTATTATGCATTATGCAAACCTTGTGGGGAGCCAAGTCGATGCCTTCGTGATTGGCTCCGAGCTGATTGGGCTCACCAGCGTGCAGGATGTGGATAACAGCTTTCCCGCAGTGGATGCCTTGGTGAATCTAGCCTGGCTGGTGAAGCCGGTGGTGGGGAGCAATGTGACCGTGACCTATGCTGCGGATTGGAGTGAGTATCACCACACGACCGGCGGGTGGTATCACCTGGACCCGCTTTGGGCTTCCCCCAATATTGATGTGGTGGGGATCGATGCCTATTTCCCGCTGACCGATACGCCACAAGAGTCGATTACCGAGCAGGATATCAAGGATGGCTGGACTTCCGGGGAAGGGTATGACTGGATTTATACGGATGAAGCGCGGACGATTAAGCAAAATATTGCGCCAGAATATGCGTGGAAAAACATCGAGTGGTGGTGGAAAAACACGCACACCAACCCCGATAGCAGCGTGACAGCCTGGGTGCCGGAATCGAAGAAGATCTGGTTTACCGAGTTTGGTTTTCCGAGTGTGGATGGGTGTAGCAACCAGCCCAACGTGTTTTTTGATCCCGCCAGTAGTGAGGGCGCTTTGCCACGTTTTTCCACCGGTTCGATTGATATTCGTGCGCAGCGTATGGCGATTCGGGCCACGCGCGCGGTGTGGAAAAATTCCACGATGATCGAGCGGCAATTCTTGTGGACGTGGGATGCGCGCCCGTTTCCTTTTTGGCCCGACCTCACCAGCATTTGGGGCGATGGTCCGCTCTGGGCAACCGGTCATTGGGTGCAGGGCAAGTTTGGCACGTCGGGCCTGGGGTCTATTATCCGCAATTTATGCCAGCGTGCGGGAATCAAGGATGCTGAAATTGACACCTCCCGCTTTAGCGATCTGGTGGATGGCTATGTGTTGGCCGATCAAACCACCGCCAAGGAGGCCGTGGGCGACCTGCAGCAGGCCTATTTCTTTGATATACAGGACTCCTCGCCGCTGCTGAGCTTTATGCCGCGCGGCAACCTTCCGATCATCACACTGACAGAAGAGGATTTGGTACCGGATCGCAAAAACAAGTTGCTGCGCCTGATACGTGTGGAGGAGAACGAAATTCCGCAGAAGGTGGACGTGAATTATATCCGCAAAAGCTCGGATTATCAGGTGGGCAACCAGCATGCGCGCCGTATTTCTGGCTACAGCCAGGAGCAGCAGACGCTGAATTTGCCGGTGGTGATGAACGATCAGCAGGCGCGCACGATTGCCGATATTGCGCTTTTTGAGCGCTGGAATAGCCGCACGCTTTATGTATTCCGCCTTTCTATGCGGCACGCAGCGCTGGAGCCCGCAGATGTGGTGCAGCTGGAGGTGGAAGGCAAAACGCATCTGCTGCGCCTGGTGCGGACCGAGGTCAAAACGCCGGGCGTGATGGAGGTAGAGGCGGTGATCGAGAATCAGCTGCTCTACCGCAGAAATTATGCACCAAGCTCGGGCGAGGGGACCTATAGCCTGCCACCAGAAGGCGAGGTGGCCTTGCAGATGCTTGATATTCCTTCGCTCACGCAAACCGATACGCCGCAACTGCATGTGGCCGCGTGTGGCACGGGCGGCAGGTGGCAGGGTGCTGCGCTCTACCGATCAGACGATACGGGCACAACCTTTCGGCAAAGTGTGGATATTGAGCAGCAGGCAGTACTTGGCAGCGTGGTGGAAGCGTTGCCGCTTGCTTTTGCTTCCCTTGTGGACCGTGGGAGTAGCCTCGAGGTGCTGTTGCTGCAAGGAGAGCTGGAAAGCATAAGCGAAGAGGCGGTGCTCAATGGTGCCAATGCCGCGCTGGTGGGCGATGAGATCATCCAGTTTCAAACGGCGACCTATCTGGAAGCGCAGCGTTACCGCTTGAGCGGGTTTTTGCGCGGCAGGATGGGTACGGAGTGGGCGATGGCTGAGCACAGTGCGGGCGAACGCTTTGTGCTGCTCGATAGCCTGGTGCAGGCGGTGGAGGTTTCGCCTTCGCTCTTTGGCATTAAGCGGCATTATAAGGCCGCCGCCTTTGGGCAGAGCCTTGAGAGTGCGGCGCTCGTGCCATTTACCTACGAAGCGCGGACGTTGATGCCTTACGCGCCAGCACATGTGAGGGGCGTGCGCCAGAGCGATGATAGCCTCACAATTCAGTGGATACGCCGTGCACGGGTGCAGGGCCAGTGGGCCAATGGCATCGACGTGCCGCTGGATGAGGCAAGCGAGCAGTATGAGGTGGATATTTTGGATGGCGGGGGTGCGGTGGTGCGTACGATTGCGGGGCTTGCGAGCCCTACTTGCAGTTATAGCGCCGCAGAGCAAACGGCGGATTTTGGCAGCGTGCAGGTCAATGTGCGTGTGGTGGTCTATCAAGTATCACAGCGAGTCGGGAGGGGTTATGGGACTGAAGAAACCATCAGATAATCAAGAAATAAACGAACTGGCGATGCGGCGCATCATGAAGGAAACGGTGAAGGAAGCCGTGCACGAGACGCTGACCGGGCTTGGGTTTAACACCGAGCACCCGCACGAGATGCAGGCGGATCTGCGCTATTTGCACAAAACGCGCAAGGGGAGTGAGTTTTTGGCGCTTCGGGCGAAAACCTCACTGCTAGCCTTTATGGTGCCCACGGCGCTCTATATTTTGTGGGAGGCACTTAAAGAGGGCGTGAAGAAATAGCATGCTTTAGCAGTGGGCATCCAACGTCGTTGCCTTTAAGCGCAATTGGCACTATCGTAGAGCAGAGAAGGGTTATTGTATTAAGGATAGAAGTGTTATGGCAAGTCGTCTTGCACAGCCGGGATTTTGGATCAAAACGCTTCTGTTTCTGCTGGCAGAAGGGGCGCTGATATGGACCTATATCCAAAAGATAGAACGCGTGAGCTTTATTTGTAGCCATCGTTCGCTTTATACCCCCTCTTTTACCGCGTTTTGCGACCAGTCGCTCGCACTGCATTATTTGCATTTTTCCCTGCTTTCCCTGGCACTTGCGCTCTTTTTGTTAGCGCTTTATCTGTTGCCGCTAACCTGGCGGAATATCTGGCGATCGAGCCTATGCTTCTTCGTGGCGCTGTATCTTTTGGTTTCCGGCTATTGGGTAATTACCTCTCATATTGCAGACGTGCGCACCTATAGCTATGAGCTGTTCATTACCGCCTTTTATACCTGGATGACGCTCTGCTTGGTGCTTTTGCTGATCGCGGTATTGTTTCCACCCATTCGACGCGCAGCGGTGATTGTGGCCTTGCTCTTCACCGCAATCGCCACGGTGCTCTTTACGCTGGAAGGGCGAGGCAGTGTGGAACATATTACCCCGCTACTGGGCGGATTGTTTGCGGATGTATCCTTTTACACCATTCGTCTGAGTGCGCTCTTTAGCGTATGGATGATGCTTACCGTTGGCGCATTGGCAATTGCTTTAATCTGGTTAGCAAGCCAATGGGTCCGCTCAGGCCATGTAACGGTGCAGCCGGTGCTTCAAACAGGGAAATATGTGCTGATTGCGATTGCCATTTCAAGCCTGTCCCTTCTTTCCATCCCATTTGGTAATCGCTTGAATCAGAGTGATGTGGCACACGCCAAAGGATTTATTGAAACCTTTGTGCCAAAATTGGAGGGTTATTATAGCACCTATGGCCAGTATCCCAAAAATCTGGATCGTTTTTTGGAGTCCATTACCTCGGTGCCGCGCTTGATTGATATCTTTGAGTATCTCGCGCATGAGCATGAGGGGTCGTATTATTTAAGCCGACCGCAGAAATATTGCTTTGTGTTCCTGGATCCGGGGCGGAAGTTTGGCTACCACGCGTACACAAGCGATACCAAAAAATGGCAGTATTTTAGCCCACTGCAATCGCTGGAGAATGAGTATTTAAACGTATGCGGCGACGATGGCCCAACTTCACATGAGGCTATTTTAGCCGACCATTTGGGGCTTAAAGGCTTGCACGATCCGCTTGGTCGTCTTGGTGCCGAGGTGGGTATGGTCACGCCGCCGCCTGGCACACGGCAGTCCACCCAGCGCTTGAAAAACGAACTGCAAAGCCTAGGCCGCCAGGAGCCTTCGATCTACGGCACCATTCCAGGAAACACGCAGGAGCTAAGGGCATTGCTGCACCAAAGTCAGGAAAAAGCCGCACCAGTAGAGGAATAGTGCTGCCTCTAATACACACCGCCAAGCAACAAGCAAATTGACGTATCCGCTTACGAATGCTAAGCACAGTTGCAAGTAGATTCAATCGTGCGAAGGAGGCATGCATGCGCGTCACACGCAAAGTAAAACAGATTCTTTCTTATTATGAGTCTGACCATCCGGGTGTCAAAGCCAATTTGGCACGTATCTTGATGCATGGGCGCTTAGGTGGCACCGGAAAAATGGTTATTTTACCGGTCGACCAAGGGTTTGAACATGGCCCTGCGCGTAGCTTTGCAGCCAATCCCTCTTCGTATGACCCGCATTACCATTTTCAACTGGCCGTGGATGCGGGCTTAAGTGCCTTTGCCGCGCCGTATGGGATGCTGGCTACGGGTGCTGCCAGCTATGCCGGTGCGGTGCCGCTCATTTTGAAAGTCAACAGCGCAAACTCCCTTTCGAATATGCCTGAGCCTACCCAAGCGGTCACAGGCACCGTGCGTCAGGCGTTGCAGCTTGGCTGCTCGGCGATTGGCTTTACCATCTATCCCGGTTCGGACCATTGCTATGCCATGATGGAACAAATTCGCTTTATGGCAGAAGAAGCACGTGCCTGCGGCTTGGCGGTGGTCATCTGGTCATATGCACGCGGTGGCAAGGTAAGTTCCAAGGGAGAAACCTCGATTGATACCATTGCGTATGCCGCGCATATGGCCGCACTCCTTGGCGCGCACATCATTAAGGTGAAGTTGCAAACCAACCATCTGGATGGGGAAGCAACACAGAAGGTGTATCAGGAACACAACGTTGCGATTAACACACCGGCTGAGCGCGTGGCACATGTGGTCCAATCTTGCTTTAATGGCAAACGCCTGGTGGTGTTTTCCGGCGGAAGTACCAAGGGCAGCAACGCAGTCTATGATGATGCGCGCGCGATTCGTGATGGCGGCGGCAATGGCTCGATCATTGGACGCAACACCTTCCAGCGTCCGCGTGAAGAAGCACTGGCCATGCTGGATAAGATTGTACACATCTATCAAGGCAAGGCCTAATTTGCAACGCCCTGACCTGCAAGGGGATACCCAATGATCTGGTTGCTGATTGTGGTGCTGATTATGGCATCGGCCTTTTTCTCGGGCTCTGAAACGGGCCTCACTGGAGTCTCACGTGCAAAAATCCATCAACTCAAGATGGATGGTTCCAAACGCGCCGCGCAGGTGAGCCTGCTGCGGGAGCGGAAAGATCGCCTGATTGGCGCGATCTTGCTCGGCAACAATGCGGTGAATATTGCCGCTTCTGCGCTGGCAACCAGCGTCGCTATTGCTTGGTTTGGTCAGGAAGGCGTATGGATTGTGACCATTGCCATGACCTTGGTCGTGCTGATTTTTGCCGAAGTGGCGCCTAAAACCTTTGCATTTTACAACTCTGAAAAAGTTGCGCTGGCCGTGGCACCTATTTTCCTGGTGCTGGTCAAAGTATTTGCACCCATCACGCAGGCCGTGCAGTGGTGTGTGAATGCCGCGTTTCGCATCGTGGGCATCCAAGTGCAGCAAGATAACGACATGGATGCCACCGATATATTGCGCGGCACTATTGCGCTGCAGCACGATGAAGGGCGTGTGTTTAAAGACGATAAAGACATGCTTGGCAGCATTTTGGACCTCAACACGGTGGAGGTCTATGAAGTGATGCGTCACCGCAAGCGTATGTTTACCCTCAATATGGATCTGCCACAGCCAGAGCTCATCGACAAGGTGCTGCAAAGCCCGCATACGCGGATTCCCTTATGGCAGGAAAAGCCAGATAACATCGTGGGGGTATTGCACAGCAAGGATCTGATGCGCGCGCTGCATAAACAGACGGCACAAGAAACACCCCTTGATATCAAGGGCATTATGCAGACTGCCTGGTTTGTACCGCAAAGCCGTTCGCTTAAAGACCAATTGCAGGCGTTTCGGGAAAAGCAGAGCCATTTTGCGCTGGTGGTGGATGAATATGGTGTGTTGCTCGGGTTGATTACGTTAGAGGATATTATCGAAGAAATTGTGGGGGATATTGAAGATGAGTATGATCGCCGCCGCGTGAAGATCCGGCAAATGCCCGATGGTTCCTGCCTGGTGGATGGCACGGTTACGGTACGCGACCTCAACCGCCATTTGGAGTGGAACTTGCCCGACGATGACGCTGCAACGGTCGCAGGGCTGCTGATTCATGATATTCAGATGATTCCCGATGTGGGGCAGGTCTTTCATCTGCATGGCTATCGTTTTGAGGTGCTGCGTAAGCAACGCAACCAGATTATGGGCCTTCGGATTAATCGACTTACAAGCGAAGAATAACTCTAATAAATTATTAATATATCTTGACAGAGAGAGGGCAATTTGCTACTCTTATCCTTGTATTTGTGTTTCTATGCGAATCAAGGCATAGCGTTTTAGCCGTTTTTACGGCCAACATTGATGGTTGGTTGAAAGCTCTTGCGCTAAAATGTTGTGCTTTGGTTCGTGTGGTATACGCAAATCAAAATATCCAAGCAGCTGGTGTTGCCAGCTGCTTGAAAAGGAGTTCTTAGAATGAAAAGGTTAGGGGCGAAAATGCTCGCCATGCTTATTGTTTTTGCTATCCTGTATGGGATAGGCTGGATGCTGTTTCCGGACAAAATGTCCATTTCCTTGGCATCTGACAAACCTGAAACCCGGATCGTCGTCTATGTAGACGACAACTATGACCCAGGGCGAGGATTCCAGGGCAGTCCTGCCTCGGAGGAGGATAAATGGGTTCAAATTGTCGGAAATTTAACCTGCAAGTGGGAGGATAACGGTAACGGCTCTGGGCATTGCGAAGAAGAGCCCTACCGTTATCTCCACACCGTGGAGCGGGGCGACGTCTTCTGGAATGGGCCCAAGGGGCCTGAATCCAACGGGTGGGCAGTCTTGCTTGCCCGCGAACCCGTCAACTGAGAAACCAACAACCAAACTATCTGAACACACCGCTTGCCTGAAAGGGCAGGCGGTGTTCGCTTTTTAGGCAATGCTTTTGTATGCTTAAAATTTTTGCATCAACATGCATCTTTGATTGCATCGTAAACCGGCTTGTTTTATAACCTTTTGCGGTGTTGGTATACCTTAAAACGGAGCATACATTTTCCATGTCCCAGGCTACACATACCACCGATGTTGCGGTAATCGGTGCCGGGCCTGTGGGGCTTTTTGCCGTGTTTGAGTGTGGCTTGCTTGGCATGCGCTGCCACGTGGTAGATACGCTCGCCGAAGTGGGTGGGCAATGTACTGCACTTTATCCCGAAAAGCCGATTTATGACATTCCGGGTTTTCCTTCGATTGATGGGCAGGATTTGATCGCCAATCTGCATGCACAGGCCGCACCTTACCATCCGACGTACCATTTGGGGCAGCAGGTAACAGAGCTGCGTGAGGCAGAAGATGGGTGGCGTTTAACCACCAGTCAGGGCACGCAGATTCAAGCCAAAGTGGTGATGATTGCCGCTGGATGTGGCGCTTTTGGGCCAAACCGTCCACCGCTTGAAGGCCTTGCGGCCTATGAAGAAACCGGCGCGGTGGCTTATATGGTGCAGAAGAAGGAAGCCTATCGCGGCAAAAAGATTGTGATTGCCGGAGGAGGAGATTCTGCTGTAGATTGGGCGCTTTCTTTAGCCGACATTGCTGCCGAGCTGACGGTCGTGCATCGCCGCCCGAAATTCCGCTGCGCCCCCGATTCCAGTACTAAACTGCAAGCATTGGCCGAAGCCGGCAAGGTGCAGATGGCCATTCCTTATCAGCTGGATAGCCTGAAAGGGCAGGGCGGTACCTTGGAAGCGGTAGTGCTGAAAGACCTTGATGGCAACCAGAAAGAAATAGCGGCTGATCATCTGCTGCCGTTTTATGGGCTGGCGATGACGCTTGGGCCGATTGCCACATGGGGCTTAAATTTAGAAAAAGACCATATCACGGTGGATCAAGCGACTTGTGCTACCGATCAGAAGGGCATCTATGCCATTGGCGATATCAACCACTATCCGGGCAAGCGGAAGCTGATTGTGTGTGGCTTTTCCGAGGCTGCGATGGCGGCACATGATGCCTATCATCATGTGTTCCCGGATAAGGAATTGCACTTTGAATATTCCACCAGCAAGGGAGTGCCAAACGCATGAGTGCTAAGGTGATAGACGGCAAAGCGTTTGCCGCCAAGATGCGCGCGCAGATTGCCACGGCGACCAACGATGTGGCTGCTAAAGCGGGCCGCGCGCCTGGCCTGGCTGTGGTGTTGGTCGGCGAGGACCCGGCGAGCCAGGTGTATGTACGCAACAAGGGTAAGCAGACCAAGGAAGTGGGCATGGCCTCTTTTACCCACAACTTGCCAGAAACCACCACGCAAGAAGCCTTGCTGGCGCTGATTGCAAAGCTTAATCAAGACGAGGCGGTGGATGGTATTTTGGTGCAGTTGCCCCTACCAAAGCATATGGATGAGCATGAGGTGATCAATGCCATTGCGCCGGAAAAGGATGTGGATGGTTTTCATGTGATAAACAGTGGCAAGCTGATAACCGGGCAGCCCTCGTTGGTGCCGTGCACACCGCTTGGGTGCTTGCTGCTTTTAAGGGCGCATGTGCCAACCCTTGCGGGCAAGCATGCGGTGGTGCTTGGGCGCTCCAACATCGTAGGCAAGCCGGTAGCACAACTCTTGCTGCAAGAAAGCTGCACGGTGACCATCGCCCACTCGCGGACGCAGGATGCGCCGGCACTGTGCCAGCAGGCTGATATTCTTGTGGCCGCGGTTGGTCGCCCGAAGATGGTGCAGGCCGATTGGATCAAGCCGGGTGCGGTAGTCATCGATGTGGGCATTAATCGTGTGGAGGTAGGTGGCAAAGCACGCCTGGTGGGGGATGTGGATTTTGATTCGGTGAGTCAGGTGGCCAGTGCCATCACGCCGGTGCCAGGTGGGGTGGGGCCGATGACCATTGCCTGCTTACTACGCAACACGCTGCAAGCTTTTTGTGCGCGGATGCACATTCCCATGCCACCTTTGGAGGGGTAAACGTGGGCGAATCGGAGCAACACAACGATCACACCGAAAACGAGCATCCCACCTCGGCTTTGCTTGAGAAAGTGGTGGACCATCACCAGCACGATACGATTTCGATTGGCGAAATTAAGAATGCCATGCATGAACGTGGGTTTGGCGTACTGATGGCGATTGCCGCACTGCCGCTTTGCTTACCAATTCCAGCACCGCCGGGTTATACCACGTTTTTTTCGATCCCCTTGTTTTTGTTTTCCCTGCAGATGATTTGGGGCAGGGACTCTCCCTGGATTCCAAAATGGATCGCCAGGCGGCAGATTAAGCGTAAAACACTGGCCCATCTGGTGGAAAAAGCGGCACCCATGCTGCGCAAGATTGAACGATTGCTAAGAGCGCGCCTGTATTTTGCAAGCTCGGCTACCGGTGAACGCCTGATTGGGATCGTCGCGTTTATCTGTTCACTCTCGATTGCGGTGCCCCTGCCGCTGACCAATCTGCCGCCGGGTTATGGCATTTTGATTATGTCACTCGGGCTTTTGGGTAAAGATGGCGTCACGATCCTGATTGGCATGGCGGTGGGCTTATTGGGTGTGGGCATCACCATGGGGATTCTTATTGCGGGCCAAACGGCCGTCCTTTCCCTGCTTGGAGGTGCCGCACCGGTCGTCGTGGTCCCCCCAGAAGGCGTGGTATTGCCTTAGGTTGGAGTGGGGTGGTAAGTTGCAAGTTGCAAGTTGTACGCACCTTTCTTCCATTGTCATTCCCGCGTAGGCGGGAATCTAAGGGTCAGGATGTAAGGAGGTGATGGTCTGGATCCCGCGATTAAATCGCGGGATGACGGGGTGTGTGGAGAGTGGCATGGGTACTTCCCCGGAGCGGGTTTCTTTGAAACCCGCGAGTAGCGACCAAGTGGGAGCTTAAGCCTTCGCGGCGCTTGAGCGACATGAAAGAAGAGCAAAGCGACGCCGCACTCATGTGCGGATTAAGGGGGCAAGGTCCCTGCTTAATAGAAAGTGCACCCCACTTCACCCTTGTGCCGGAAGGGCAGATGCTTTATACCGCATGGTGCGGGTGATGTGAGGTGATCATCCACGCGCTTAACGATACACATATGTAGAAAAAATAGGCCGCTCAGTCATGACGCTGGATACTTCCCTGGCACACGCACATGATACCGACCTGCAAACCATGGCGCATGCGATCCGCGTGCTCTCCATGGACGCGGTGGAGCAGGCCAAGTCCGGTCATCCCGGCATGCCGATGGGGATGGCGGACGCCGCCACCGTGCTTTTCACCCAGTTTTTATCCTACGACCCGACGAAACCCGATTGGGCCAACCGGGATCGCTTCGTGCTTTCAGCCGGCCACGGCTCGATGTTGCTTTATAGCCTGCTGCACCTGACCGGCCATCAGGACATGCCGCTTTCCGAGCTCAAACGTTTTCGTCAGTTGGGGGCGAAGACCTGTGGCCATCCGGAATATGGTGAGGCAGCAGGCATTGAAACTACCACCGGTCCACTTGGGCAGGGGCTTGCCAATGCAGTCGGTATGGCGCTGGCCGAGCGCTTGCTGCAAAGCCGCTACACCACAAGCATTGTGGATCATTATACCTACGTGATTGCAGGCGATGGCTGCCTGATGGAGGGTATTAGCCAGGAGGCGATTTCCTTTGCCGGCCATCTGGGCCTTGGACGCCTGATCGTGCTGTTCGACGATAATGACATCACGATTGATGGCGGAACGGATTTAAGTACCAGTGAAGACCAGCAGGCGCGTTTTGCCGCCAGTGGCTGGCATGTGCAATCGGTCGATGGGCACAATATGGAAGCGGTGGCGAAGGCCATTGCCGCAGCCAAGGCGCATACAGGCCAACCCTCCATGATTGCATGCAAAACCACGATTGGCTTTGGTGCGCCCACCAAAGCCGGCACCGCTGCTTGCCACGGTGCACCACTGGGCGCTGAAGAAATTGCTGGCGCGCGCGCGAGGCTTGGCTGGGAACACGGACCGTTTGAGATCCCCGAAAGCATCAAGCAAGCCTGGGAGGCGTACGGCGCGCGTGGGCAGGAAGAGCGCAAACGTTGGGAGCAGCAACTGGCTGATATCCTGGCCAACCGTTGCACCGATACTGAATGTCCAGATCCTTTTGATAACCAAGCAAAGCTGGCTGAATCCTTTTTGCAGGCGCAAGCGGGCACGCTACCAGCGAGTCTGGGCCAAACCATTGTCGCGCTCAAAGAGGAATTTGCACAGGCAAAGCCCATGGCCAGCCGTAAATCTTCGGGCCTCACTTTAGAAAAACTGACCGAGCTTATTCCCACCATGATTGGAGGCTCGGCGGATTTAACCGGTTCCAACAATACCAAAGTCGCGGCGACACAAGCGGTCACGCGCAAGGATTTTTCTGGACGTTATATTTATTACGGCATTCGTGAACATGCCATGGCCGCGATGATGAATGGCATGGCGTTGCATGGCGGGATTCTCCCTTATAGCGGCACTTTCTTTGTGTTTAGCGACTATTGCCGCCCGGCGATTCGCCTTTCTGCCTTGATGGAGCAGCAGGTGATTTACGTCATGACGCATGATTCCATTGGCTTAGGCGAAGATGGACCGACCCATCAACCTGTGGAGCATCTGGCAAGCCTACGTGCCATGCCGGGCTTACGCGTGCTGCGTCCGGCCGATGCGGTGGAGGTAGCCGAATGCTGGCAGTTGGCACTGGAGCATCAAAATAGCCCTTCCATGTTAGTGCTAAGCCGCCAGAACTTGCCAACCGTGCGCCTTGAGGCGGGCAATCAAAATCTTGCAGCACGCGGTGGCTATATCTTACGGGAAGCAAACCAGAATAGCCCCAAGGTGGTGCTGATTGCCACGGGCTCGGAAGTCCAGATTGCCTGCGAAGCGCAGCAAACTTTAGAAGCGCAAGGCATCGCAACACGTGTGGTCTCGCTGCCTTGTACCGAACTTTTTGAGAGCCAAGAGCCTGCCTATCGTGAGGAAGTATTAGGCGGCGAAGGAATGTTGCGCGTTGGCATCGAGGCCGGCGTAGCCTTTGGTTGGGAGCGTTACTTAGGCAGAAATGGCATTTTTATTGGCATGGAAGGCTTTGGTGCCTCCGCGCCCGCATCGGATTTATACCAGCATTTTGGCATTACCGCTGAACATATTGTAGCACGCGTTAAGGAGAAGCTTGCATGACCATCCGCGTTGGCATTACAGGATTTGGTAGAATCGGGCGGTGCGTGCTGCGCGCCTGGCTGGAAAGCAAGCGCAGCGACATTGAAGTGGTGGCGCTAAACTTTCGTCGTACGGTGGAAGACAAAATGCGTCTGCTGCAATATGACTCCACCCACGGCAGACTGAATGCCAACATCACGATTGCCGATGAAGAACATATTACTATCGATGAGCATAAGATCCGGGTCTTTCATGAAGACCAGCCTTCCAATATAGGCTGGAATGAGGCCCGTGTGGATGTGGTGCTGGAATGCACCGGCGTGTTTAAGGCCAAAGAGCAGGCAAGCCAGCATTTAGGCGGATCGGTCTCCAAGGTGTTGATTTCAGCACCCGCACCAGACCCGGACGCCACGATTGTGCTTGGAGTGAACGAAGAGACCCTCACAGGCGCAGAACAGGTGATCTCGGTTGGAAGCTGTACCACCAATTGCCTGGCGCCGGTAGCTAAAGTGTTACAACAACATTGCGGCATTGCCGAAGGTTTCATGACCACGATTCATGCTTATACCAGCGATCAAACCTTGCTGGATAACAGCCACAAAAACCCACGTCGTGCCCGTTCTGCCGCGCTTTCCATGATCCCCACCTCCACCGGTGCGGCCAAGGCGCTAGGCTTAGTGCTGCCGGAATTACAAGGCAAGCTCGATGGTACATCTATCCGCGTGCCTACACCCAATGTTTCACTGGTGGATTTGGTCTTTAATGCTGAGCGCACAACGGACCCGGGTGCTATCACAAGAGCCATGCAAGAAGCTTCCTCAGGCAACATGCAAGATATTTTGGGTATATGTAGCGAACCGTTAGTATCGATTGATTTTAATCATAGCCCTTACAGTGGTGTGTTTGATACAACTCAAACGCATCAAGTCCGGGACAATTTATTCCGTGTAGCAGCCTGGTACGACAATGAATGGGGCTTTTCGAACCGGATGCTGGATTTGGCAGCACGGGTGGGTTAATGCCACTACGCTGCCTTTCGACATTACTGCGCGATGCGCCTGAAACACTTGCCGGCAAAAAAGTACTCCTGCGTGTGGATTATAACGTACCCATTGCACATGGGCGTATTACTGACAAAGCACGCATTTTAAGAACCATTCCAACGCTTCGAGCCCTGCTGGATGCAGGAGCCGTGGTGGTGGTGCTTTCCCATTTTGGCCGCCCTAAAAAGGGATTTGATCGACGTTTTTCGCTGGCTCCTGTGGTCGACGCATTAGCGGAAACGCTGCGGGAACAACTAGGCCACAGCGTACCGGTGCATTTTGGCGTCGAATCCGTGGGGCAGGAGGCCCATCATGCCATTGCCGCCACAGCACCCAGCGAAGTAGTGTTGTTAGAAAATCTCCGCTTTTACGCTGAAGAAAGTACGAATGACGATACCTTCTCCGCACAGTTGGCCACACTTGGAGATATTTTTATCAACGATGCCTTTTCTTGCGTACACCGCGAACACGCTTCCATTGTAGGGATCACGCGGCACATCCCTTCTTACGCCGGACTATTGCTAGAAGAAGAACTCCGTACATTGGAGCAAGCGCTTGAGGCACCAGAACGCCCCGTGGTAGCAGTAGTAGGTGGAGCTAAAATAAGCACTAAAATTAAAATGTTAAAGAATTTACTTGATAAAGTAGATCAACTTTTGATTGGCGGCGCCATGGCCAATACATTTTTATACGCCGAGGGCAAAGAGATTGGCCACTCGCTTTTTGAAAAAGATCAGGTCGCACTTGCACAAGCCATTTTAGCAAAGGCACACGCCAGTGACTGCCATGTTTCTTTACCCACGGACGCGGTCACCGCGCAAGAACTTACGCCACATACGAACTGCTCGGTTTTTTCCTGTGATAACGTGCCTTCTGACCAAGCCATCCTGGATATTGGCCCAGAAACCACGCAGCATTGGCAAGATATCATCTCAACATGCCGTACGCTAGTGTGGAATGGGCCACTTGGCGCCTGCGAAGTGCCACCTTTTGACGTAGGCACCACCACCATTGCCAGAACCGTTGCGTTACAAACCAAAAAAGGAGCCTGTTTTTCGGTTGCCGGCGGCGGAGATATTTTGGCCTCGTTAAAACAAGCCGGCCTGCAAGAACAATTCAGCTATGTCTCTACGGCGGGAGGCGCCTTCCTACAATGGCTTGAAGGCACCACACTCCCTGGTGTGCAAGCACTAGAATCCTAAAAATCGCCTGCCACATCCCTCAAAAAACGGTTGCCTCCCACAAGGGGATGTTGCATAAATGTAACAGTGTGATGCGTAATCCAAAGAGTATGGTTGTACATAAAGATATCCTTATTGTAGACGATGAAGCCGATATTCGTGATTTGGTCGCGGATATTTTAGAAGATGAAGGCTATCACACGCGTCAGGCATCCAATAGTGATGAGGTGTTTCATGCGTTTGCAGAGCGTGTGCCCGACGCGGTAGTGCTGGACATCTGGCTTAAAGATAGCGGGCTGGATGGCCTTGGCATTCTGGAAATATTGGTACGCAAATACCAGCATACGCCTGTGGTGGTGATGAGCGGCCATGGCACAATTAAAACGGCCGCCTCCAGCCTGAAAATGGGCGCCTATGATTATATCGAAAAGCCTTTTACACACGATAGGCTGGTCAATGTCGTAAAAAAAGCCATACGCGCATCCGAGCTTTCAAGAGAAAACCGTACGCTGCGGCAACAGGGCTATAATTTAAACGCCTTGCTTGGAAAATCACAAAGCATCGTACAGCTGCAGCAAATCATTGATCAGGTGGCTGCCACCAGTAGCCGAGTGTTTTTAAAAGGAGAAAAAGGGGTCGGCAAAGAAGCAGTAGCACGGATGATCCACCGCAAATCTGCCCGCAAAACCAATCCCTTTATCGTCTTAAACACCTATTCCCTTGACCCGGAAAACATTGCCCATGTTTTGTTTGGCACCAAAGAAAATGACGATATCCATGCCAAAGGAAGAACCATTGGTTTATTGGAACGGGCAGAGGGTGGCACTCTTTTTATCGATGATGTGTCGCGCATCCCCTTAGAAACACAGCTTGAATGCGTACGCTTCTTGCAAAGTAACCAGTTCAAACGGGTGGGGGAAGAAAAGGAACTGCACGCGGATGTACGCGTGATCGCAAGCACCGATATCGATCCAATTGAGTCCATCCAATTAGGGCTCTTACGGGAAGATTTTTTCCACCGTCTCAATTTGGCATCCATAGAGGTGCCTGCACTGCGTGAGCGGACCGAAGATATTGCCCTGTTATGCGATTACTACCTCACAAAGGCGGCCGAGCAGAGCAGGCTGCCGAAGCGCACCCTTGCTGAAGATGCGATCATTGCTTTGCAAGCACATCATTGGCCGGGTAATTTGCACCAGCTTCGTAATGCGATGGAGTGGATTATCATCATGTGCCCCGGATATTCAGACACACCGGTGACCACCAGCATGATAGAAGCATATCTTGCGTTGTCTAATCAAGAGCACAACACCGAAGTGCTGGACAAGGGCACTATGATCTCCTTGGCACTCAAGCCAGCGCGCGATGTGTTTGAACGCCAGTATCTAAGCATGCATCTAAAGCGCTTTAACGGGAATATATCGCGTACCGCCAAGTTTGTAGGGATGGAGCGCAGTGCCTTGCACCGCAAATTGCGCTTGCTGCATATTAAAGAGGAAGCGTAACCCTAAAAGGCTAGTTCGCTTCTTCCTGGCGCTCGGTATACATCTCCACCCGGCGATTGAGCGGGTTGCGTACCCCATCGGCCGTTTCCACCGCCGGGTCGGACTCACCAAATCCAAAGGCTTCAATCTGCTCACTTTTTAACCCACTTGCCACCAAAATCTTTTTCACTTCCTCGGCCCTTCGCTGCGAAAGCACCAAATTATACGATTCACTGCCGGCGCGATCGGTGTGCCCATTGAGCGTGATGCTGTAGCCCGAGATATCTTTTACTTCCATAAGGCGGAGTAAAAGTTGCATGCTTTCTGGTGAAACGATGGCACTATCAAAAGGGAAATAAAGCACCTTGGTTTGCGTGAGGGTATCGGTTGCTTCTGCTTCTTTTGTCGCCTCATCGACGGGCTCCTCAGTAACCTCTGCCGTTTCTGTGCCTTGCTCTTCTGCTGCCACCTCTTCTGCTTGAGCAGCATCCTCAAGCGCAGGCACCGTCTCTTCTGGCTCCGCATGGGAAGCAACTTCCGTGCTCGCTGGCGGCGCCTGCTCTTCTTCCTTCTCAAGATAATGCAAACTAATATGGTTGATCACTTCAAAAAAGGCCGTACGGCAGCTTGTATCTTGCTTCAGCCAAAACATGGACTCTTGCACCACCCAGCAATCGTAAAGAAAATGCGCGCTGGCGGCTGCTTCCGGGTCTTTGGCCATCACGTGGCTATTGACCTTATCAAGCAGCACGCGCCTGGCTTCCACCAGATCTGAGGCCAACAAGGAGCGCACATCCCAATCCTGCACATGCTCAGGGTCCGGATGCACCCCTTGTGCTGCGCGCCTGGCTTTCCTTAAAAAATACTGGGATTGCTCCCACCGTTGCTGGTGCGAGAGTTCGCTAGAAAACTGCTTGTAGTGCCTTGCCAGAATGCCAGTAAAGCTCTTATCATCCTGATTGATAGACCAATGTTGCTGCACAGGTTGGCACGCCACCACACCCACCATTACCACGCTAAGCAGGGCAACACGCACTGCATTGAGTTTTTTGTGCAAGGTCAACATCATCTTTATTCTCGTTCTTCAATCCATGCCATTTGTATGGCTTCTAAAATTTTTTCATTGGAAGATTGTGGGTGATCGGAAAAATCTTCTAAACCGCATATCCACCGATGCAGATCGGTAAAACGTAAATTGACATTATCAACATCCGGGTATTTTTCTTCAAGAGCAATCGCAATATCATGAATATCCTGCCACTTCATCCCGCTTCCTCTCTCCAAAAATTATCGTTGCAAGCCCTGATAGATACAGGCTATATCACCCTATACCTTAGCCCAAACGAATATGCAACTGCTATCCCTTTTGTATAAAATACCCTGGCGACCTATAGGATAAAACGGCTTGATGATGTCTCCGCTACACACCACACCTTCTGTCGATGACTTGCTTCGCCAGGCATTAGAAGAAGATATCGGCAAAGAAGATATCACGTCCCAAAGCCTTATTCCACCGCAGACAACATGCACCATGCACTGCGTGGTAAGGGAGCCTACCATCATTGCAGGGCTTCCTATCGCAGCAAAGGCTTTTTCCTTTTTTGGCAAAGTGTCGTGCACCTTGCTCAGTGATGAAGGGCTTCACGTGCCGGCACAAAGCCCCTTGTTAAAGGTCACAGGCAACGCACGCCATATTTTAAAAACCGAGCGCGTGGCGCTGAATATCCTTCAGCATTTATGCGGCATTGCCACCCTCACCCATCAATATATTGAAGCGGTTAAAGGAACGGGCATCACCATTTTAGATACGCGCAAAACCACACCAGGCCTAAGAGAAATTGAAAAATATGCGGTAAGGGTAGGGGGTGCAACCAACCATCGTATGCGGCTGGAGGATGCGATTTTAATCAAAGACAACCATATTCATGTGGCAGGAGGGCTGGATGCCGTGCTTGCGAAGCTAAAAGCCTCGCCGCCCTCGTTGCCTGTTGAAATAGAATGCGACACGATAGAGCAGGTCAAAAAGTGCCTGGAAGCGAAGGTAGACCGTATTTTATTAGACAACATGCCTGTGCCTACCATCAAGGAAGCCGTCACCCTTCGAAACAGCCTTTCTCCTTGCACCATGCTGGAAGCCTCTGGCGGCATCACGCTGGACAATATAGGAGAGATCGCCCAAACAACGATCGATTTCCTTTCTATTGGCGCGCTGACACATTCCGCACACCGGATTGATATTGCGCTGGATGCGGGATAAATCAAACGGCCAACTGGCAGCCTCTGAAGAAAAAAGGCTTTACTTTTGTTTCACTTTGCCTTAATGAGCTTCCCCTCAGGCGGTAACGGTGCGCGTTCGCACTGCAATAGCCCGTTTTAAGAATGTTTTTGAAATTTTGTAAGTAAACGCACTGGATTTTTTATGGCAACACGTATTCGCTTAGCAAGAGGTGGCAGCAAAAAGCGCCCTTTTTACCGTATTGTAGTTGCAGATAGCCGCGCCCCACGCGACGGCAAGTTTATCGAAAAGATCGGTACCTATAACCCTCTGGTTCAAAAAGGGGACGCACAACGTGTGGTGCTAAACACCGAAAGGGCCAAACACTGGCTTTCGGTTGGGGCAGTGCCTTCCGAGCGTATTCTTTCTTTCTTCAATGAGGCAAAGCTTGGCCAAGAATATGCTGCGGTCAAACACCTCAATGCAAAGCACGAAAAGCGTGTGGCCCTTAAGGCAACGGAAATAGCCGAGCGCAAGAAAGCAGAAGCCAAGGCTAAAGCTGAGGCAGAAGCTGAAGCGGCAAAGCAAGCCGAAGTCGAAGCAGCACCCGCCGAAGCTGAAGAAGCTAAAGAAGAGGCAGCAGCAGACGAAACATCTGCAGATGAAACAAAAGAGCCAGAAGAAGCAAGCGCTTAAGAAGCAACTCTTTCCTCTTCCTTTTATTTCTCGGCCCTTCCCATCACAGAATAGCACGCGTGAAAACGCGCCGCATGCGAGCGTTGCACCTTGGTGCGTGCGCGTCGTGCATTAGGCTTGCTCTAAAAGGCGGCTTGTGTATGATGCGGATGTTTGGACTTTATTGTAAAAAGGCACATCACAGGCAATGAATCGTTTCTGGTCGTTCGTGCTTTTAGCCACCTTGTTAGCCGGCATGTGGTGGGTTTGGTCCGGTCTTAACAAACCTCAGCTGCTTGCCTTAGGCGCACTCTCCATTGGCCTAATCCTCTTAACGCTGCACCGCATGACCCGACTTTTTGGTCAAACGGCGTGGCACGTATGGCCGTTATATCTGCGCATCGGCACATGGGGATATTTTTTGTGGCTGATCAAAGAAATTGTCTTGTCGAGCTTAAAAGTTACCTTAGAAATATGGTCGCCTAAGCCAAACATTCAACCCGCTATCGGCTGGATCAAAGCCGATACAGACCGCGAATCCGAAACTGCGCTTTATGCCCACTCCATTACGCTTACACCTGGCACCACGTGCTTACAGGTGAAGAGGGGCGCGCTATGCATACACGCGCTTGACCATGCAAGCCTCAAAGAGCTGGAACAGGGGCAGATGGCACAAAGAATTTATACCACCAGGCTTGAGAAATAATACCACATGGCTGCTATAATCCTAACCATGTCTTTAATGAGTATGCTGCTTGCGGTAATCCGTGTGGTGAAGGGCCCCACTATCTATGACCGGATTCTTGGGGCAAATATTTTTGGTACCAAAACCGTTATCACCATTTTATTGATTGCCTTGCTTTCAGGGCAGAATATGCTGATTGATATTGCCATGGTTTATGTGATGCTGAATTTCATCACCACACTTGGCATATTGAAATACCGCGTGGCGCGATCTTTTAAATCGAATCAGTTGATTGCTGAGGATAGCAAAAGCCTATGACACCTATCATACTGGAATGGATCAGCTGGGGCAGCATCATGCTTGGCACGTTCTTTTTGCTCACAGGCGCCGTTGGCTTGCTCCGTATGCCGGATTTTTATACACGCCTGCATCCATGCAGTGTGGTGGATGGCATTGGCATGCCGCTCTTTATACTCGGCATCATCCTGCAATTCCCATTAGGAATTATCACCGTCAAGCTGCTTTTCTTAATGGTCTTTTCCTGGATCACAAGTGCAACGGCTTCGCACGCGCTGGGCAAAGCCGCCTTGCTATCGGGCCTTAAACCGCAAGGCACCACCTCATCCAAACCACGCTCTTCATAACTACCAAAACCTACAATGGAATCGCTCAGCACACATCTATTGTTCTTTGTCAGCGACGATTTGTTGCTCCTGTTGCTTCTGTGCGTTGCCGTAGCGATCGCACTAACCGATCATTTGTTTTTTGCAACCATCTTGCTTGCGATTTTCAGCCTGCTTATGGCGGCGATCTATATGGTGCTTGGCGCACCGGATGTTGCGATTACAGAGGCTGCCATTGGCGCTGGCGTAAGTACATTGTTGTTTTTAGCCACGCTGCTTATTGTGGATGATAAAAGCAAGAAAAGTTCCATCAACTACATGCCGCTTATTCTTGTGGCATGCGTGGGTGTGTTGCTTTTTTTGGCCACGCTGGAGTTGCCCACGCTTGGTGATGTGAACGCCCTGACCAATCAACATATTGCTCCTTATTATCTTAACCAATCGACTGCCGATATCGGTATTCCCAATGTGGTCACTTCCGTGCTGGCAAGCTACCGTGGCTTTGATACCATGGGAGAAGTGTTTGTTATTTTTACCGCCGGCATTGCAGCCTTTGCGTTATTATTTGTGCCAGCAACGCCTAAGAAGCAAAAAAGAAGCAACGCCCGGCCACGCAAAACTTCGTCTTAAATGTCGGACCTTTTTACGCAACATTGGTATGGCCATGCACCGCGTGTGCCTATAGCACAATGGCCAGAGCTTCCAGCCCTGCAAACCTTGTGTGACGTGAGTACCGATGCTGCGTTGCGTGCCGATGCGACGCAATTGGCTCGCACCTTGCAGAGTCAGTTTTCCCATGTGGTGGTTATTGGCAATGGTGGCTCCAGCCTTTGTGGCAAAACGCTTGCCCATTTTATGCATTTTGCCGCCCCAAGTAAAACGCAGCTGGTTTTTTTAGAAAATGTGGACCCTACCTATACGCTAAAAGAGCTGGGTAGCTTGCCTTTAGAGCGCACCGCAGTAGTGTGTGTCAGCAAATCAGGTGAAACCGCTGAGGTGCTGGCGCATACCGTGCTCCTGCTGGAGCGATTTAAAGCCGCAAAAATCTCCCTCCAAAACCGCGTATGTGTCATTACCAGCCAACCCGAAAGCACCTTAGGCCAGCTCGGGGAGAAGCTTGGCGCCACACATCTGGACTTTGGGGATGTGGGAGGCAGATTCTCGATTTTTGCAACCGCCTCATGGCTATGCGCGGAACTAGCGGGCATGGATAGTGCTGAGCTTCAAAAAGGCGCCGCACATGCGATCGATCATTTTCAAAACACGCAAGGAGCCCAAGCAAAAGAAACAGCGGCCACCTTTTTGGCATGGATGCAATCTGGTATTCAAAGCCTGGTCACGATGCCTTATAGCAATCAGCTTACCTGCGCGGCACAATGGTATCGACAGCTGTGGGCAGAAAGTACTGGCAAACAAGGCAAGAGCATCCTGCCTTCTGTCGCACTTGGTTCGGTAGACCAACATAGCCAATTGCAACTTTATTTAGATGGTCCCAAAACCATAGGGCTACAATGTTGGCATGTGCGCGATTGGGAAGAAAGTGCCCCGTCCACCCTTTTGCACACAGAAGATTATTTGCCAGAAGGGCACTACTTACAACATTGCCACATGTCCGATATTTTGGACGCGCAATTCCATGCCACCAAAGAAGCGTTGATCGCACATGAGGTGCGGCTGCGCGTGGTTGAAATACCCACCTTAACCACCTTTTGGCTGGGGGCATTTCTTATGCAGCAGATGCTGGAGGTCGTGATGGTGTGCGCGGCATTGAGCATCAACCCCTTTGACCAGCCTGCCGTGGAGAAGAGCAAACATCTTCTGCAAGATATTTTGGCACAAAAAACCGGGATTTAGTCTTGTTTTCTTGCGCACATGGCTTGCGCGCGCTATAAAACCACCCTCGATTTTAAAAAGCCACGCCATGCTAGTCACACTCTTAAAAGGTAAATTGCACCGCGCCACCGTTACCCATGCCAACCTGGCTTACGAAGGCAGTGTGGCAATTGATAAAGCGCTGATGCAAAAGGCAAATATCTTACCGCATGAGCAAGTGGATATTTACAATATCACCAATGGCAGCCGTATCACTACCTATGCCATTGAAGCACCCGAAGGCAGCCGGACCATTGGCATCCAGGGTGCTGCTGCGCATCATGCGTCTACGGGCGATCACGTCATTATTTGTGCGTACGCGCAAATGCATCAAGAGGAGGCAGAAAACTGGCAGCCGCATGTGGTTATTTTGCAAGAAGAAAACGAGATCAAGCATCATGGCTGAGCTTATTTTAGAGTTGCTAAGTGAGGAAATTCCCGCGCGCATGCAAGTGCCGATGGCGCAACAATTGCAGCAAAAAGCAGAAGCCAAGCTGCAAGCAGCAGAAGTCTTTGCCCATAAAGTAGAAACCTACGTCACACCAAGGCGCCTGGTGCTTCTTGCCGAAGGCATCAGCCTGACCCAGGAAAACGCGGTCGTGGAGAAGCGTGGCCCCCGCACCAATGCGCCCGAACAGGCCATTGAGGGTTTTCTCCGTTCAAACGGCTTGCAAAAGAAGCAGCTTATTACCCGTGACGTGCCCGGCAAGGGTGAATTTTTCTTTGCGATTTGTGAGCAAAAAAGCCAGCCCATGCATGTGCTTTTGCAAACGATATTAGAGGAACTGATTACGTCCCTCTCCTGGCCAAAATCCATGCGCTGGGGCGAACAGGAAATCACATGGGTGCGCCCGCTTCATCATATCTGCTGTGTTTTTGCAGGCGAAGTGCTGCCACTGAAATGTGGTCATCTACAAGCCGGTGGCACAAGCGTTGGGCATCGTTTTTTAGCGCCGGAACCTTTTGATGTGACCACCATCGCTGCCTATCGCGATACACTCAAAAATGCCTATGTGATGCTGGAGACCAAGCAACGTATCACAGAGATCAAACAGCAAGCAGAAAGCTTGGCCCAAGAAGCGGGACTTACAATCATTGAAGATGAAGCCTTGCTGCTTGAAATTGCAGGCTTAGTGGAATGGCCTTTGGTGCTGATGGGAAAAATTGACCCAGATTATATGCATATTCCCGATGAGGTGTTGATTGCCTCCATGCGCACCCATCAAAAATATATTTGTTTGCGAGAGCCTTCGGGCAAGATTGCTCCGCATTTCTTGATGGTAGCCAACACCCCCACCCAGCATCAAAGCCAAGCAATTGTGCAGGGCAATGAGCGCGTGCTTCGCGCACGCCTTGCCGATGCCGCCTTTTTCTGGGAATTGGACCACAAAAAAACCCTGACCGAACACGCCGAAAAGCTGACGCATATCACCTTCCATAGGCGGCTTGGTTCCTTAAAGCAAAAAACAGCGCGTATTCAGGCGCTGGCAAAATATATTTCCGTGTGGGTGGCACATGCCCAGTTGGAACAGGTGGAACGGGCGGCCTCTTTGTGCAAGGCCGACCTTCCAACAGAAATGGTCCATGAGTTTCCCTCACTCCAGGGAAAAATCGGATATTATTATGCCTTGGAAGAGGGGCAGGAAGAGGAAGTGGCCAAAGCCATTGCCGACCATTACGCGCCGCTTGGTCCTTCGGATCAGGTGCCAACAGAGCCTGTTAGCGTGGCTGTGGCGCTAGCAGATAAAGTCGACAGCCTAGCGGGGCTTTTTGCCGCAGGCGATATCCCCACTGGCTCGAAAGATCCTTTGGCACTACGCCGCACTGCCTTAGGTGTCCTCCGCATTATAGTAGAAAACAATTTGTATATTCCGCTGCACTTGCTCTTTGCGCATGCACTCAAGCAGTGTCCTTCTGCACTGTTTAAGTCTCCAAAGGAAAAGCAGCCTGAAGACAAAAAGACCTTGCTTCAACGTGGCACGCGGACCCAGCCCGCTGCGGTCAGCCAGCAGCTGATTATCTTTATGCGAGACCGCCTGAAATATTGGCTTAAAGAACAAGGCAAGCGGCATGATTTAATTGCGGCGGTCTTTGCGGATGAAAAAGAAGATGATTTGCTGCGCATCACAGAAAAGCTTGCATCGCTTGAAGGCTTTATGGCAAGCGAGGCGGGCATTGATATGCTCACAGTCTATCGCCGCGCCGCCAACATTCTAACAATTGAAGAAAAACAGGAAAAGAAAAGATACAAAACCAACCCTGCCAGGCACGTGCTGGAGCAGGAGGAAGAGTTGGTACTTTACGATGCGCTGCATGAAGCCCAAGGGAGTATCAAAAAAGCGCTCAAAGAGCATGAATATCAGCAAGCGATGGACAGGGTAGCCTCGCTGCGGAGTGCGGTGGATGGTTTTTTTGAACATGTCACGGTCAATTGTCACAAGCAGGAACTCAGAACCAATCGGCTCAAGCTGCTTGCATGGCTTCGCCATTTGGTCGATAGCATCGCAGATTTTAGCACAATAGAAGGGTAAAAAATCGTGGCAAAGAGGTTGGGCATCGGCATTGCAGGGCTTGGCACCGTTGGGCAAAGCGTGGTTGCTATTTTGGAAGAGCAAAAGCACCTCATCGAAGAGCGCACCTCTTGCACGCTCGATATTGTAGCGGTTTCTGCGCGGAACAAAGCACAAGAGCGCAAGGTGGATTGCTCTGCTTATCGCTGGTACGAAGATGCCGGCGCACTCGCCGAGGATAGCGACGTGGATATCGTCGTTGAGTTGATTGGCGGGGAAGAGGGCATCGCACACAGCCTATGCCAAAAAGCACTGGATGCAGGCAAGCATGTGGTGACTGCAAACAAAGCCCTGATTGCCAAACATGGCACAGCACTTGCCACACAAGCAGAAGCAACAAAGGTCACGCTAGCCTGCGAAGCGGCCGTAGCAGGGGGCATTCCTGTCTTAAAATTATTGCGGGAAGGCATGGCCGCCAACAACGTACAACAAATTGCAGGCATCTTAAACGGGACCTGCAACTATATCCTGACCACGATGGAACGTGATGCGGCAGATTTTGAGGAAGTGCTCCAAAAAGCGCAGGAAAAAGGCTTTGCAGAAACCCCGCCTGACCTGGATATTGATGGATGGGACGCCGCCCACAAGCTTGCTATCTTAAGCCAGATGGCATTTGGGCGTATGCAGTCCCTGGATCATATCGATGTAAAAGGCATCCGCCACATTGCACTCTGCGATGTCCAAATCGCCAGCCAATCCAACTACGCCATCCGCTTGCTAGGCATGGCTTCCATACAAAATCAAGAGGTGCAGGCACATGTGCGGCCTTTCCTTGTGCCCAAAACCTCGCCTTTGGGAGGCGTGGATGGTGTGTTAAACGCCGTACAGCTAGAGGGAGACGCGCTTGGCACCTTGTTCTTAACGGGTGCGGGTGCCGGCGGTATGCCAACAGCTTCCTCGGTGGTGGCCGATATCATCGATATTGCCCGTGGTTTTCATGTGCCTCTCTTTGGGGTGCCTGCCACCACATTAAAGGAAGCACACACACAGAAGGGGCCAAAGCCTAAAACGCCCTCATCCTACTACATACGCCTGCCTGTCAAAGATGTGCCTGGCGTGCTTTCCAGCGTGACCAAACATCTTGGAGAGCAAAATGTAGGCGTAGCACAGGTGGAGCAGCATGTGCATGAAGGCAACACGCATATTGTGGTCTTTACCCACCCATGTACGGAAGAAGATGTGGGTGTGTTGTGTCAAACCTGGGAAAATTCTGAGGAAGTACTTACCGCTCCCACCTGCATCCCACTTTTTGATTAGGCACTAGCCATAGATGCGGCGCATCTCTTCTGCCAACGCGCCAAGTGCACCTGCGGCAATCGCTGCGCGTATCTGCTGCATCAGCTTTTGATAATAATAGATATTATGCTGGGTCAACAGCATCGGCCCAAGCATTTCCTTCGCCTTGAACAAATGATGCAGGTAAGCACGGCTATAATGCTGGCATGTGGGGCAGGCACATGCAGGGTCAAGCGGTTCTGGGTCTTCGGCATATTGCGCATTGCGAAGATGCAAGGTGCCCTGGCTTGTAAAAGCCTGCGCGTTGCGCCCCGAGCGTGTGGGAAGCACGCAATCAAACATATCCACCCCACGCATCACTGCCTCGATAATATCCAAAGGCTTGCCAACGCCCATCAAATAGCGTGGCTTTAAAGCGGGTATGTGCGGCACGGTATGCTCCAACGTTTGTAGCATTACCTCATGCCCTTCAC
>JANQHP010000044.1 GCA_028282625.1 Rickettsiales bacterium
GAGGGTGGGCACGCAGTGCCCGGGTGAGGGGGTAAACTTAAACAACGTCATCCCGTGGTTTAACCGCGGTATGACGGAACAATGCACATTTGCAACATGCAACTTGAAACTTGAAACTTGCCACTCACTAAACTCTCAACTCTAACCACTAACAACTCCTTAATAACCCTTGACAGAGAGAGAGCAATCCGCTAGCCTAGAAACAATCTTTAGTGGGTTAAGAAGAAGGCAAATCCAACGCCGCCTTCTTTCAAGCATAAAGCGCCCACCTTGCGTGGGAACTTGATCGCCCACGATATTTTTGGAGGTTTTCATGAGACAGACATGCACGTATTGTGGCAATTCCGCACAGTATGCGGCCCAAACAGCTAGAGAAGACACTGCTTACTTTTGTAAGAAGCACAAAAAGGCATCTTCTTGCAGTACTACTCTCCACAGCTGGCAGACAATCCACTAGTTTCTGCCAAAAAAACAAACGTCTGAAGGGCACCCCTCGTGGGTGCTTTTCATTTACTATACATGGTTGTCCTTTAAAAATGGGCTCAAGAAAAACCCAAGGCTTTTTCTCCTACCCCTTCAGCGACGCTTCCAGCTCCCGCCATTCGCGGGCGCTAAGGCCGCTATTTTCCTCGGTCACCATCTCACCGCCAATCATCCGACGGACAATTTCCAGCCCCGTGCGTGAAAGATGCAAACCGCCCACGCGGTAATCCATAAACGCCTCATGTGCGAGCGGGCACCAGCGCGCGACCAGATCCAGCATCACGTCGGCATAGGCCCGGATTTCATATTGCGCGTGGCTATCGGCCCGGAGTGCCAAAAAATGCAGCAGATTGTGCAAATCCACCTTCCAATACCATTGCGTATAGCAATTCAGCGTCAGATTCATCCGCGCCAGCTCGCGTGCGATACCGGTGCGACCCTCATCGATCACCTCGCCCTCGGCGGTCTCGTTCATCAGCGCTTCGTAGTTTTGGTAGCAGCGCGCGGCATCCTCCTGCAGGATGCGAAGCACCTCGGCGGATTCGGCCTCGGAAAGTGCCTCTTCCCCACGCCCCTGGTGGTTTTGTGAGGATTGCGCCGCCAAATCCTCCTTGCGCGGAATGTAAAATTCCTTGTCCAAAATGGAGTAGCGCGCGGAATATTCGTTCACATTCGCCGTGCGGTGACGGATCCATTGCCGCGCAATAAAGATCGGCAATTTGATGTGAAACTTGATCTCGCACATCTCAAACGGCGTGGTGTGGCGGTGGCGCATGAGATAGCGGATCAACCCGCGGTCCTGGTTGACCTTTTTCGTGCCCGTGCCATAAGAAACGCGCGCGGCCTGCACGATCGCGCTATCATCCCCCATATAGTCCACCACGCGCACAAAGCCGTGGTCCAGCACGGGGTGCGCGGTGTAAAGTGCCTCCTCCAACGCCTCAACGCTCGCGCGCCGCGTGGTGTTTTGCTGCGCCCGTTGGGTGGTAATCTGTGCTTCTTGTTCGTTGCTTAGCGGCATGGGACCCTCACTTCCTGATGTGGAGGAAATCTAAGCCACCTGAAGAGGGGCGGCAAGTGTTTTGTCTTTCTGTCGCACGCATCTTGCGATATAATGAGAATGTTCGGCAACGGACTATGGCAATAAACGTCGCTTGGAATAGACGTAATGGACCCGGGGGCGGTACCCGGCGCCTCCACCAAAAGATGCTTGGCTGTGGATAGAAGAAAAGCATTTTTTGGCGGGGGCGAAACAGGATCGACATGCGTGATAAAGAAGCGATTTTTGCCCGGCATGACACCGCCGGAGGCTTTTAGCCTTAGATCCGGTCACAATGATAAGTGCAAACGACAACTTTGCATCTGACCTGAAAATGGCTGCATAAGGATCTAGCGATCTGATGTAGCGCTTTCGCGTCGCGGCCCGTGGGGAGCCGGGCAACAGAATCTCCACATTTTTCTGGCCACATTTTTCTGGCCACATTCTTTCTGTATCCTTTTTCGGGCGCCCCCTTCCGGAGGTGGCCTGCTTGCTCTATCACTGAAATGGTAGGGTGGGGATTGGTCGTTGGTTGCTGGTTATTGGTAACTGGTCATTGGTGACTGGAATGCTCCGTCATACCGCGACATCTAGTCTAATCCCCTCCCCCTTCCAGGGGGGAGGGTTAGGGAGGGGGTGTTGTTTATTGAAGCGGGGGGTTTTACCCCCGCCCTTTTTTTTCATAGAGAATACCCCCTCACCCGGACACTAAAGTGTCCACCCTCTCCCCCGGTGGGGAGAGGGAGTAGAAGGCAGTGCGAGGGCAACCCCTAAGGAGCACGCGTTTAGCGTGCGACTAGAAGAAACGCCCCCGCTTCAACAAAGCACCGAACATTTGCAACATCCATCATCCAACATCCGTATGACCCACCACGCACACTATCAGGCGATTGTGGCGCGGGCCCTTGTGCGCGCGCAGCAAGGCAGGGAGGAAAAAGCACCTCCAGGCGATCCAGCCGATGCCCTGCATCCGCCAACGTCTCATCGCAGGATGCATCGCCACCTGGTCCAGCATGATTTGCATAGTTTCATCCAGCAATGTTTTGTGACCGTCAACCCGGGGGTTTCCTATGTGGATAATTGGCATATTCAGGCGATTGCCGAGCATTTAAGGGCGTGCGAGCGTGGGCAGATCACGCGGCTGATCCTCAACATGCCGCCGCGCTATTTGAAGTCGCTCTGTGTGAGTGTGGCCTGGCCGGCCTGGCTGCTTGCGCACCGACCAAACGAACGCATCTTGGCAGCCAGCTATACCCAGCAACTTGCCAACAAGCATTCCACTGATTGCCGCTTGGTGATGCAAAGCGAGTGGTACCAACGCCTTTTTCCACAAACTCGCCTCTGCCATGACCAAAACGAAAAGCATAAATTTGTGACGACCAGGCGCGGCATGCGGCTTGCCTGCTCGGTGGAGGGCATGATCACGGGCGAGGGCGGCAATATCCTGATTGTGGATGACCCGCACAACCCGCTGCATATGCAGGCGGGCGCTTCTGATCGCCGGGTGATCGATTGGTTCGAGCAGGTGTTTTTAAGCCGGCTGGACGACAAGAAAAAGGGCGTGGTGGTGCTGGTGATGCAACGCTTGGCGGAGCAGGATTTAAGCGGGCATTTGCTTTCAAAAGGCGCAGGGTGGGAACATCTTTGCCTGCCAGCGATCGCGCCTGGCGCTGTGCAGGTCCCGTGTGGGCCGCTATGTTACCCACGCAAGGAAGGCGAGGCGCTGCACGAAGTACGCGAGGGGAAAAAGGAGCTAGAAAAAGTGCAGCTAGCACTTGGCAGCCACGCCTTTGCCGCGCAATACCAACAGCAGCCCACTCCCACCTCCGGCCAGATGATCGATGCCTCCTGGTGGCGCTTCTGCGACCCGCCTTGCACGTGGAAACGCCTGATCCATAGCTGGGATACCGCGATTAAATCCTCGGCGGAACACGATTATAGTGTCTGTACGGTATGGGCGGAAACCGAGGATGAAAAGGGGCAGCCCATCTATTTTCTGCTCGAAATATGGCGGGAGAAGGTGGAATATCCAGCGCTCAAAAAAGCGGTGCTACGCCTTGCCGAACGCTACCCGCCCGATGCGGTGCTGATTGAGGATAAGGCCAGCGGTCAGGTGCTTTTGCAGGAGCTCAGGCGCCAAAGTCAGCTGCCGCTGATCCCGATCATGCCCAGGCAGGATAAGGTGACGCGGATGGCGGCGGCTTCTGCTTTGATCGAAGCCGGGCGGGTGGTGTTGCCGCGCAAGGCGGCTTGGCTTGCGGAGTACCAATCGGAGATGCTCCGCTTTCCACGCGGTGCGCATGACGATCAGGTCGATAGCACCAGCCAGTTTCTTTGCTGGGTGAAGGAGAGAAACGGTGTGGCACGGCCCCGCATGCGGCGGGTGTAGAGGATAAGTTGTTAGTCGTGAGAGTTGAGAGTTTAGTGAGTGGCAAGTTTCAAGTTGTAAGTTGCACGTACTCCGTCATGCTCCGTCATACCGTGGTTTAACCACGGTATCCAGATGCGGAACGTTCGTGCATATCATCCTGGATCCCGCCGCCTAAGCCGCGGGATGACGGGGTAGAGACGGGGTAGAGAGGCGCATGGGTACTTCCTTCGGAGCGGGCTTTTAAGCCCGCGACTAGGAGCAATACGACGCGGCACTCGTGCGCCGGCGGGGTCTTAAGGGGTAAAGTCCCTGTTTGTATAAAAAGAACAACCCCCGCACGCGATGTGCAGGGGTGTTCGGGGACGGGATCAGCTGACAGGCTCTACCTCCTCCTCCTTCTCCAACACTTCTTGGAGTGTCTGGAAAAACAAATCTTCTATCTTTATGGATAGAAAAAAGTCCTCGAGTATGGGGTCCATCCACACGCTCAGATCCAACATTTCGCCGTTGTGAGTCCCTAGATCGAAACACATGGTGCCAACCAATCGAAAGAACTCATCCTCTTCTTTTGAAGATACTTGTTTTTCAACAATGGCGGCTGCTGTTGGCAGCGCCATCGTAAGCTGATTTTTCGTATACACGGTTGCTCCTTTTCCCCGCGGTGGGGGGATTATTTTAGAGTCAGAGTCTCCTTGCAGCAAAGCGCAAGGAGGCTATAAAGCAGGACAAGCCTACCAAATTGCTCTCTCTCTGTCAAGAATTATTAAGGAGATGTTAGTGGTTAGAGTGGAGAGTTTAGTGAGTGGCAAGTTTCAAGTTGTAAGTGGGTGCTCCGGGTTCTGTCATTTCTGCGTACGCAGAAATGACAACATACATCGCACTGGATACCGCGGTTTAACCGCGGGATGACGGGGAGGGGAGGTGCATGGGTACTTCCTTCGGAGCGGGCGTTTAGCCCGCTCCTTAAGAGCAACGCAACGCCGTCTGTCCTCCGGAGCTTGCTTGCAAGCGTAGGGGGGAGCTCATGCGAGGGCGGGGGATTAAGACCCCCTTTCTTATTTAGGTGCACCCCCTCACCCGGACACTAAAGTGTCCACCCTCTCCCCCGGTGGGGAGAGGGAATTTAGGCGGTGCGTGGGCACTTCCCAAGGAGCCGAAGGCGACGCTAGCGACCAAGTGGGAGCCTGTCGCGCCGCAGTGCGAAGCACGTAGGCGGACGTAGCCTTTGCGGCGCCCCAAGCGAAGTTTATAAAGCACCCAAAGCGTTAGCCTGCGGTGTTTTGCTGCTGCTCATAGGCATTGAGCTTGTTGCGCAGGGTGCGGATGGAGATGCCAAGCAGATGGGCGGCCTGCGTGCGGTTGCCCAGGCAATGATCGAGCGTATGGAGGATCAACTCTTGCTCCACGCTCTCCACCGTGCGCCCGACCAGGGAGGCTGCTGTGTCGCCTTCATCCACAGCTTCGCTGCTTTTAGAAGCAGCAGCATCGGTGCCTTGCAGCATCAAATCCTCCGGCGTAATCACGCCATCACGTGCCAGCAGCACCGCGCGATGCAGGCAATTTTCCAGCTCACGCACATTGCCCGGCCAGCGATGCGCTTGCAATGCTTGCTGCGTTTTCTCGTCCAGTATGGGCAGAGGCGCTATGCCGCTTTCTTTCGCATGTTTGGTCAGGAAATGCTCCGAAAGCAGGGTGATGTCGTCCTTGCGTTCACGCAAAGGGGGCAAATGCAGGGTAATCACATTGAGGCGGAAGAAGAGATCCTGACGAAAATGACCTGCAGCCAC
>JANQHP010000074.1 GCA_028282625.1 Rickettsiales bacterium
CCTGCCGGTTAAGCCGGCATCCCCATCGGGCCCGCCGATAATAAACTGACCCGTCGGGTTCACATGCCAGTCTGCATCCGGGCACATCCAACCTTCGGGCAACGTCCCTTCCACATAAGGCCGCAATTGCTCGCGCACCTGTTCCTGCGTCATACCCGCCTCATGCTGAATGGAAAGCACGAGCGAATGCGCGCCAATCGGCTTATCACCCTGATAGCGGAGCGTCACCTGGCTCTTCGCATCCGGCCCAAGCCCCTGCACCTTGCCGGCATGGATATCGGCAAAAAGCACACGCAGCATCTGATGCGCATAGTGCAGCGGTGCAGGCATCAGCGCTTCGGTCTCGCTGCAGGCATAGCCAAACATCAGCCCCTGATCGCCGGCCCCTTCCAAGGCGGGATCTTTGGCGTCCACGCCCTGCGCGATATCAGCGGATTGCTCATGCACCAACACCTCCACCTTGGCCTTTTCCCAGTGGAAGCCTTCCTGCGCGTAGCCAATCTGTTTCACCGTCTGCCGCGCAATTGCCTCAATACGATCGGTCACGCTTTGCGGCCCGCGCACCTCCCCGGCAATCACAATCCGATTGGTGGTCACCAGCGTTTCCACCGCCACCCTTGCGTAAGGGTCTTCGGCCAGATACGCATCCAAAATCGCGTCCGAAATTTGATCGGCCACCTTGTCAGGATGCCCTTCGGACACCGACTCGCTGGTAAAAAGAAATTCGCGTGTGTCGTAGTAACGAGCAAGCATAAGAGGCCTTTCCTTGTTGTGGATGGGTGGGTCGTAACCCCCGCATCATGATTGATAGCACAGCCGCATGGATGGCGCGCTGCTTTGCCCCCCGCCCGCTGTTTCACACTGCTGCGCGCTGTAAGTCAAGCCTTTCCTCGTCATCCCGCGCTTTTCTTTCTCTAAGCAGGGGTATTCACCCCTGCGACCCCGCCGGCGCACGTGCGCCGCGGCGCTTCGCTCCTAGTCGCAGGTGATACCTGCTCCGGGAGGCACCCATGCACCGCCCCTTTTATCCCCTCTCCCCACCGGGGGAGAGGGTTAGGGAGGGGGCGCACTATAAACATCGCTCAAGCGGCGCGTAGCCTGCGCTCCCCTTGGTCGCTACTCGCGGGCTTAAAAACTCGCTCCGGGAAGCCCCACGCACGCCATCATCCATCATCCAACCACCACCCCAACCAAAAAGACCGTCTGCTCTGCAGGCGGGTCTTTTCGTTTGGGCGTCTTTTTATGCACCTTACAAGAAGCATTCTCACTTTGCACAGAAATCGGTTGTGTTTTTGGCAATAGAGGTCTAGGATGTGCAGATGCTTGTGAAAAGTGCCCTTTGGCCAACTTAAATAAAAACAAGCACGTGCAGCACACTCGCCCTGGTGCCCTCTTTTTAAGAAAACCGCATCCAGCAGCAAGGTGCCCACACAACAACATACATGCAATGGAGACGAGCAAAGGTTTCAAGCCCTTGTTCATGGCGGATCCAGATAAAATACTACCACGCCATTTGCAGACCATGTGTCGCGCAAAAACGGAACTGCCGCATGCATGTATGAGATAGAAGAAATCGACCTAAAATATATTTTTGACGACCAATGCAATTGACAAGCATCTTGCGCTACCACCAAAGAAAACTGCTCCATGTCTATACATGGGTGCTTTCTTTGTGGCCTGGCATTCAAAGCCGAGCACACCCTCAATGTGTTCTGCTGCCGGTGAAGCAAGCCGCTCGTCCTTCACGGAGAAAAACACACCATGACACAACGTATTATTATCGACGCCGTCCATCCCGAAGAAATTCGGGTGGCACAAGCTAACGACGAACGACTAGAAGATTTTGACATCGAAACCGCGGCCAAGCGGCAAATCAAAAGCAACATCTATTTAGGCAAAGTCACGCGGATCGAGCCTTCGCTGCAAGCCGCTTTTGTGGAATATGGCGGCAACCGCCAGGGGTTTCTGCCATTTTCTGAAATCCATTTCGACTATTTCCAGATTCCAGTCGACGACAAGGAAGCCTTGCGCAAAGCGATGCTGCAGGAAGAAGAAGCCTACGAAGCTGCGCTAGAAGCCGAAGAGGAAGAAGAAGAAAAAACCGCCAACGAGGGCAGCGCAGAAGAGGCAAACGCTAAGAAAAAGGGCGAAGAAGCCAAGCAGGAACCTGCACCGGCAGCTCCCAAAAAGCGCGGTCGGCCTGCAAAAGCCGCCAAGAAAGACGCGCAACCAGCAGAAGATGCATCCACGGATGCATCCGAGGAGACACCCGAAGACGAATCCATCCACCGCGAAGCCGCCACAGAAAATGCGGCCCTTTCGGCAGAAGAAAAAGCCGAAGCGCGTGCGCGTGCCGATGAGCTGGAAAAAGCCTTCGCCGAGGAATTTTCCCCCGCCTCCGATGCCGCTTCCTCTGACCCCGAAACGGAAGAAGAGGAAGAAGCAAGCCAAGCGCGTCGCCGGCAAAATGTCTTCTTCAACCAATACAACATCCAGGAAGTGCTCAAGCGCGGGCAGATCCTTCTGGTGCAAGTCATCAAGGAAGAGCGGGGCTCCAAAGGCGCCTCGCTTTCCACCTATATTTCGCTGGCCGGCCGCTGTTGCGTCTTCATGCCCAACACCAACCGTGCGGGCGGTATCTCCAGGCGCATCCAAAATGGCCGCGAGCGCAAGCGCTTGCGTCAGGTGATCCGCAGCTTCAACAAGGAGGCCGGCAGCAGCGTCATCATCCGTACCGCGGGCACCGACCAAAGCGAGGAAGACCTCCAGCAGGATTTTACCAACCTCAAGCAGCTTTGGACCACCATTCGCGAAAACACCCTCAAGGCCGAAGCGCCCGCGCTGGTCTATGAGGAAGGCAATCTGATCACCCGCACCCTGCGTGACCTTTACCGCAACCATGTGGAAGAAATCATCATCGAGGGCAAGGGTGCTTTTGAAAACGCCACGCGCTTTTTGGAGCGTATGGCACCCGAAGCGCTGGATAAGCTGAAAGCGCACACGCATGAAGAGCCCGTGTTTGTCCATTACAACATGGAAGAACAGTTAGACCAGCTCTACGACAACGAAGTGCCCCTTCCCTCCGGCGGTTCCATCGTGCTGCAACCCACCGAAGCGCTGGTTTCCATCGATGTGAACTCCGGCCGTGCCACCCGCGAGCGCAACATTGAAGATACCGCGCTTAAGACCAACCTGGAGGCCGCAGAGGAAATCGCACGCCAATTGCGCCTGCGTGACCTGGCGGGCCTCATCGTGATCGACTTCATCGATATGCGCGAGCTGCGCAACAAGAAAGCGGTGGAGCGGACTTTAAAATCGGCACTAAACAGCGATCGAGCGAAAATCCAGATCGGCCGCATCAGTATGTTCGGCTTGCTCGAAATGTCGCGGCAGCGGATGCGCTCGAGCCTCAATGAAGCCCAAACCATCACCTGCCCGCATTGCAAAGGGGCCGGCGTGGTTCGCTCGGAAGAGGTGATGGCGCTGCGCCTGCTCCGCATCCTGGAAAATGAGGCTTCGCGCAAAGACAACAAATCTGTGACCTTGCACACCTCGCCGCACATGACCCTGCATCTGCTCAACCATCGGCGCCAAAGCATCACCCAGATTGAAGAGCGCTTTGATGTAACGGTCTATGTGGAGCAAGATAGCAACCTGGAGGCCGATCAATATACCCTGCCGCGTCGCCGGTCTTCTTCCAGAGGAAGAAAAAATAGTGGCAATGCGCGCCAGGAGAAAGAGCAGGCATCGCCCGGAAGTGAGAAAAAATCCGGCAACGCTTCGCGCTCGGGCCGCAAAAAACCCGCCGACGCACAAGGAGCGGAAGCGCCCGCCAAATCCCGGCGCCGGCGCAGCAAAAAATCCGACGCGCAAGCAGAAGGCAACCTGGCCGTTACCGAAGAGGACCTCCCTGAAAATATCGGCAACCTGACCACCAGCGAAGCAGGAGGAGGCCAGCCCAAAAAGCGCAGCCGCTCCCGCAAGAAACCTGCCGCCAAAAAAGGGAACATGGCGCAAGGTCAGGGCAACCATCCACAGCATGAAGAAACAGGCCCGCCTCTTACAGTCGACAGTCCGGCCAACGATTTGCCGGAAGGGGGCGCTCCCACATCGGAAGATGAGTCCACGGTACGCAAATTATGGAAACGCTTCACGCATTAACCGGGCGCCACGCACGCTACCTTCCCGCCTGGGCGCTCTGCTTTTTCTGCGTACTCGCGCTCTCTCTGGCGCTGATCGCGCAGCATGTTTTCGGCCTCGCACCATGCGTGCTGTGCCTCTATCAACGTATCCCTTTTGCCGTGGTGGCGGGTGCTTCCTTGCTACTGATCCTGTGCAAGCAGCCTCGCCTGCAGCGTGCCTTGCTGGGGCTTGCCGCCTTCGCCTTTGCCATCAATACCGGCATCGCCTTATACCATGTCGGGGTGGAGCAAGCCTGGTGGCAGGGTACCGATGCGTGTGCGGGCAACAGCGCCCAGGCGCTTGGCTCCATTGAGGCGCTCCGCACCCATTTATATGGCGCGCCCATTGCCCGCTGTGAGGACCCGGAATTCTTCTTCCTCGGGCTTTCCATAGCCGCGTGGAACGTGCTCTATTGCGGCGTGCTTGCACTGGCCGCGTTCTATGCTACAGTGGCCTATCCTCGCATCTGGCCACCCTCGCTTTCTTCACGCAATGTCGCATAAACACCCCATTGATGCCCCGCTGCCCGGCGACCTGTCGCAGGAACAAACGCTCCATCGCATGATTCGGGTGAACCATGCCGGGGAATATGGTGCCAAGCAGATTTATCGCGGGCAGCTGGCCGTACTCGGCAAGCGCCCCTGCGCGCCGGTGCTGCAGCATATGGCCGATCAGGAGGAGGAACATCTTCGTGTGTTTTCGCAAATGATCGGGCAGCGGCAGGTGCGGCCCACCGCGCTTTTGCCGCTTTGGCACGGGCTGGGCTTTGCGCTGGGTGCGGGCACCGCGCTGATGGGCGAAAAAGCCGCCATGGCCTGCACGGTGGCAGTCGAAGAAGTGATTGACGCGCATTATGCCGGGCAGCTGGAAGCTTTGCCCGAAGGCGAAGGCGAACTCAAAGAAACCATCGCGCGCTTTCGCGAGGAGGAGTTAGAACACCGGGATACCGGCCTTGCCCACGGCGCCGAGGAGGCGCCTGCCTACCCTGTGCTCACCGAGGCCATCAAACGCGCCAGCCGCCTGGCGATCTGGCTTTCGGAGCGGGTATAGATATTGGATGATAGATGATGGTGGTGGCATGGGCACCTCCTCCACCTCGTCATCCCCGCAACTCTTTATTACCCTCTCCCCACCGGGGGAGAGGGTGGACACGCAGTGTCCGGGTGAGGGGGTGATAGAACGTCATCCCGTGCTTCTTTCTTTAAGCAGGGGATAAGCTCCCCTCCCCTAAAAAAAGAAAAGGCGCAATGATGTAACTCACTGCGCCTAATCGATTCTCAGGAGGGGTTTGGGTCAATCCTCCGCGGTTTCAGGTGTGTGCTCACGTTCCTGGAGTCTTTTATCTTCCCTTTTCCAAGTTTCTAGGTCGGCATATCTGACCAAGTTGGTGAACACTCTTTCTTCCAGCGCGCCCAACACCTGTTGCAAGGATTCGTCGGAAAGACCCGGCAACGCGTCTTGTGCCACCTGCACGAGCGTCTCCTCATTCTTGATGAGCGAGATCAACCATCCTAGCAGAATCTTGACGGCAGACTCGTTCAGTGTGCTGATGTCTGCCAGGCCCTCTCCGTTGTCTGGACAAAGCAGAACAAGAGCTTTCAAGGCCCTCTTATGCTCATCCTTATTCAATGTGCCATAGAGCACCTTTTGGAGCTCTCCGTCTCTCAGAATTAGTACCGCTTCGTTTTCAGAAAACTTCATCACTACCTCCAAATAATACCCCACCTACTGGTGGGGTTGTTCGTGGCTTCCAATCCTGTTTTGAAGGAGCCACGCAAGCGCAGATCCCAAAAAAACATTGACTGGAACCCACCAAAATGCCCCTTGATCCTAACGGATTGCTCTCTCTCTCTCTGTCAAGCTTTATTAAGTATTTATTAGAGTTGAGGGGGGGGGTGCAAGTTTCAAGTTGTAAGTTGCAAGTGCACCGTCATCCTGCGGCATCGACCGCGGGATCCAGCGCTACGAATACTGTCATTCCCGATAGGCTGAAAAGCCGAGTCGGGAATCTCTGTTGCAACATCTTAAGACACGGATAGAGGGATTCCTGCGTACGCAGGAATGACTGGGTATAAGGAGGGTGCGTGGGCACCTCCCCGGAGCGGGCATCTTTTAAGCCCGCGAGTAGGAGCGAAGCGACGCGGTGCTCGTGCACCGGCGGGGGATCTAAAGGGGGTTAAGGCCCCCTTTTATAGAAAGAGCACTGGATCCCGCGGTCAGGGCCGCGGGATGACGGGGGGTGCTTAAGACAAATACACATCTAACACCGCTCTTTGAGCCTTCGATAAAGCGCCTCAGCCGCGGCATGGTGCTGCATCAGGCTACGTTCCACGTAACGGAATTGCGCGAGCTCCTCCTGCGTGGGCACATAATGCGGGTCCTCCAGATAGGCAAACGCAACGTCCATGGCTTCGCGCATCAGCTCTAACGTCTCTTCTATTGGTCGAGAAGCAGGCGGCATGGCAGTTTCCTTCGGTGCGCAGCAAACAAAACGACACCCGTGCGTTATGCACAGGTGCCGGGGTGTTCAAAAACCACACAAACATGGCCGCGACGTTTTCGATCGCAAGACCTATTCTATGACGCCGCCACCCCGACGTGAAGGTCGAGATAGCCAATTTGGTCACGGCAGGTGCTTCTGCCGGTTTGTGTGAGGTTTTGAAGCCCCGGAGCCACATGAGCTCTTACGTGCTATTAGAGCGTATTTTACGTTGTGGGTCAACAGCCTGTGCGTGTAGGTGACTGGTGCGGGTTGGTTGCTTGGAGGTGGTAATTGGGGGTAGGTGGGGGCCGTGTTCAGGGTGCGGTGTTCCGTTCTGCTATCATTCCCGCGAAGGCGGGAATCTAGGAGCAAACATGTAAAGAGGGGGCAGTCTGGATTCCCGCCTTCGCGGGAATGACAGGGTGTTAGATGGGCATAGGCACCTCCTAAGGAGCGGGCTTTTAAGCCCGCGAGTAGCGACCAAGGGGAGCTTTAGGCTAGCGCCGCTTGAGCGAGATTAAAGAACGAAGCACCCTCCTGACTCCTGCCTCCCGGCTCCTGCCCCCCAGCATCCGCCGGCACCTAATACCATCCGCCGGTGCCGCGTGTGGCCGGGTGGTGCAAAGGAAGCGACGTTTGGGTATGCGGCACGTTTAGCACCGGCAGCGCCTGCTCCTTTGCAACCTTTGTCGTTGGCGCATTGCCCTGCTTAAACACCTCTAGGAAGCGACGCGCCCTTGGCGTGTGGGGTGCCGGCAAGAACCCGCTATCTTGATCAATATAGACCCATTCCAGCCCCTCAGGCTGCTTGAAAATACCGCGCGGGCGTGGCGGCAGCACCTGCTCCAAAAACCGCACCGCAATCGGCAAGGCAGTGCTCGCCCCCTGTGCCTTCTTGCCAAGGGATTGCGGCAGGTCATACCCCATCCATACCCCCACCACCAGATCCGGCGTGGCGGCCACAAACCAGCCATCCATGCTCTGATTCGTGGTCCCAGTTTTCCCGATCAGAGGATGCGCCAGCACGCTGGCCGCCTCAGCCGTACCGCGCTCCACCACACCACGCAACATCTGCACCAGTTGAAATGCCGATTGTGGATCGGTCGCCGCCTGAAGCGCAGGGCGCGCCCACGCAATCGGCCGCTCACGGTAATACAAACGCTCCACCCACTCCGGCCTCACCCGTTTCCCTCCGGCCACCATCCCGGCATAAGCCGACACCAGCTCCATCAGGCTCATCTCATGCGCCCCAAGCGCGGTGGCCAGTGTGGGAGGCGCATCCTCTGCCACCCCAAAACGCGCGGCCGTCTCTAAAATACGCGCCATCCCAAGATGCCGCGCCAAATGCACCGTCGTCACATTCACCGATTGCTCCAGCCCAAAACGCAGCGTCACCGGCCCATGAAAGCGCCCGTTATGGTTCCGCGGGCTCCAACGCGTGCCGTCGGTGTGCGGCAGATCAATCGGCTCATCGGCAATGCGATCGGAAGGGCGATATCCCTCCTCCAGCGCGGTCAGATAAATAAAGGGCTTAAACGCCGAACCGGGCTGCCTTTTTGCGTCTACCGCGCGGTTAAATACGCTGCTCGCATAATCATACCCCCCCACCAGCGCCCGCACCTGACCGGATGCCGCGTCCATCGCCACCAGCGCACCTTGCACAGCCGGCACCTGACGCAACGCATAGCCCGCCCCGTCACCTGGCACCGCCTCCACCCACACCACATCCCCCGGAGCGGGCATCTGCGGCTGCTCCTTAGACCACATATATTCCTCACGCGACCAATCGAGCACCTCGCCATTTTCTACCCCCACACGCAGCCCTTCCTCCGCACCTGCTGCCAGACCCAGAATCACCGCACGCAACCATCGCTCGTTCGGGGGGCTTGCCTCCACCTGTTTCAGCGCGTCCAGCCACGCCCCTTCCCACGCGATCTGGGCGATCGGGCCACGCCATCCTTTGGCACGGTCATACGTCTCCAAACCTTGGGTCAGCGCCTGATGTGCGGCGCGCTGCATCGCCACATCCAGCGTCGTCACCACACGCAGCCCCTGATGGTCGGCACCTTGGATCCCCGAAGCCGCAAGCTGCCCCATCGTCTGTTTGCGCGCGGTATCCAGGAAATAATGCTGGCCATGTTCATCGGCAAGCCACGGCTGCTCCTCTGCCAGCGTAAGCGGTTTTTTCGTGGCACGTGCGACCATGAGCGGATCCATCAAGCCCAAAACCTGCATGCGATGCAATACCCAGTTGCGACGCGTAAGCACGCGCGTTGGGTTCGCAAAAGGGTTCAAATTGCTCGGCGCTTTGGGCAGGGCCGCAAGCAGCGCGCCCTCTTCCAAACTCAGCGCGGCAGGGTCCTTGCCAAAATAACGCCTGGCCG